>CAYRLM010000143.1:0-6255 GCA_964425035.1 uncultured Ruminococcus sp. | reverse complement strand
ATTTCGCAGCACAGTGGCGCATTTTTCCGTTTTCACGAAGTGAAATCGCCGCCCCAAACGGCGGCGAAGGAAAAATGCGAGCGTTGGCGGCGGCAGCAGCGTAGCTGCGACTTCAAGCCGCCAATGCAGCTAAAGGGGTTTGGCGGAGGACGCAAGCGTCCACCTAAAACAAGAGTTTTCCCCCTATTCGCAGACAATAGTCTGCGAATAAAGACTTTATCGACAAACAGCGGCAGACATTGAGCATTTCAATGTCTGCCGTTAATTGTAAGGTATTGCCTAAACCAGCTGCTCAAAAGTCACGGTGCGCAGCTGCACACCGTCGGCGTCCGTCCCGGAGATACCCACGAAATATTCTCCGTATTCATACACCGCCGTATCCCGCAGCAGCGTTGTGTCCGCACCGCGCAGGTCGTCGGCAATGCCGGTGCCCAGACGCTTCAGGAACGCCTCCTTCTGCACCCACAGCCGTATAAACTCCTCGCCCGTATGAACCAGCGGCTTCTCGTTTTCGCTGAGTACCCTTGAATAAAGCCGCTCGCTTACTCTGCGGTCTTTCCGCTCGATATCTGCGCCGACCTCTCCGCTCTCCGAAAACGCCGCACACACCGCACCCCTTGTGTGGGAAAGCGAGAACTGCACGCCGCTGCCCTCCAAATAGGGCTTGCCGAATGCGCCGTGGGAATAGCGCAGCTTCTCCCTCGGAATGCCGCTCCTGCGGCTCAGCTCCTGCCCTGCCAGCAGCCCTGCGGCGAGCGCCAGCAGCTTGTCCTCGTCGCTGCGCTTCTTCGCTATCCTGCTGCGCCGCAGCGCAGACAGCTGCGTAAGATACCGTTCCGCCTCAGCAAAGGTAATGCCGCCGACGGGAACTATAATAACGTCAATCAACCTATGACATACCACTTTCCGCCCGCATAAGCAGCTGTAATTGTGCTATCCTCCGTGGAAATATACTGGGACAGGTCGTAGCTTGCTCCGTCCGCCTCAACATTCAATACGGCAGTGTATGCCTTAGTGATATCTCCCACGCCGTCTAACAGCGACTTCTGCTCGTCGGTCAGCTTGCTCAGGCAGTCCGTAAGCTTTGTCACCTTTACCTTCACGGAATCGGCGGCAGCCGCAATCTCGTTCATATCAACGCCGTTTTGCTCCATCAGCGAAACGAGGTAGCTGTTCAGATATTCATCAAGATTTATGCCGTACTCCTTGAACGATTCCTCCAGCTCCGCAAATACGTTTTCGGGATATATATCTTTCAACGCGCCGTAAATATCGCCGTTCAGCGCCTTGTTCATATATTTGTTGAACATATCCTCGATTGCCGCCTTGTCGCTTTCAAGGGTGGAATTGTCCGCTGCGCCGCTGATAAGCGCCTTCAGCTTCTTGCAGGTGTTGCTGCCCTTTATGGTGACTTTGCCGCTGCTGCCCAAATCTATGCTCTTGGGAGTGCCGGAAATTGCGCCGCCCTTGTTCACGACAAGCTTTCCGCCCAATGTCACATTAGCCTTGTTCTTGGTCAGCTTTATCGAGCCGGAGTCGGAAACGGTGCCGCCCTTGTAGATTACAAGATTTCCTGTGACAGACAGAGTAGCGCCGCTCTTTATGGCAAGCTTGCCCTTGACATTCAGCGTTCCCTTTGCGCCTATGCCGAGCTTTACGCCGCTGTTCAGCGTAAGGGTTGCGCCCTTTGGAATCGTTACTGTGCCGGTGATGGTGACGTTCTTCTTGAGGACATAGCTCTTTCCTGCCTTCATTTCGGATTTTCCGTCCCATGTCTTTGCTGCGGAAGCGCCATACTCCCGCTGTACAACGACAGTCTGCGGAGCCTCCTGCGCAAACGCCGTGACAGACGCACCGGTCATTATGAATGCGCCGAGAATAAACGCTGCTGCCTTTTTGAACATACTGTTTTCCTCCTTAAAATATGTATAATTATTTTGTATCAGGCATAAGCCGTGATTGCTTTTACTGCTGTTTCGGGAATGCCGACCCGGATTCCGCTTTCCTCGCCTGCTTGAAAAGCGGGATTTTTTTCGTCACCGTTCGCCGCTCCCTGCCGTCCGGAGTGCAAAGCTCCAGCGTTATCCTGCCGCTTTCCACCATTGGGTGACGCAGAACTCTCGAAGCGCACGGAACAATATCCCCGCGAGAAGCCGCAAGAAAACAGAACTTCTCGTCCTCATACGGCGCTTCTCCGCCCTTCAGCTGCTTATGAAGCCTGCTGCGGGCTACCCTCGCCGTAAAATGACACCAGTCCCCCCGCTCAAGCATACAAGCGCTTTCATGAGGACAGGGCGCTGCGATATGCGCTCCCAGCCCGATAAGCCGCTCCCGTGCCGACATTATCCGCCGATATCCGTCGGGAGTTCCCGGCTCGACTATCAGCAGCAGCCTCCGTGTGCTGTTCCACAGGCGCTCCGCAGCGGTCGTCAAGGCGTTCTCCGGCAGTTCGTTCAGGCAGTAGGAACAGACAACAAGCTCCGCGCTCTCGTCCAGACCGTCGGTGATATCTCCCTGCTTCCACTGTGCGTCAATCCCGCAAAATTCCGTCAGGTGACGCCCTACTGCCGCCATCTCCGGCTCTCGCTCAATACAGGTTATGCTGCCGCATTCCGTGACCGCTGCCGCCGCATGGGAAGCCGCCCCCGTTCCGGCACCTATATCAAGCATTGTGCCGAACCTGCGAAGCTCCTCCGGCAAACACTCCAGCGTAAGATCCAGAGCCTTGCTTACCGCCCCGAAGGTGGCAGGCATTCTCGCCGCCGCATACGCCAATATATCACGTCTGACGACCGCAAGACGCTTTCCGCTGCCGTCGTTGCTGCGGTAGCGCTCTGACAAGCCCTCCGCCGCAGCCGCAAGCGCCTTAACGTCCTCGCCGGACAGCAGCCGCTCCGTTTCGCTGCGCAATTCCGCCGGAAATTCCATCGCTTAACCTCTCAGAAATAGTTGCCACGTATCTCTTTTGCCGCAAATGCGCCCTCAAGGGTCTGTCCTTCTACGTCGGGGTGAAGTCCGTCCCTGAGATATCGCCCCTTGCCGCCTATCACCTCGAATTTCTCGCAGATACCGCAGCCGCCGTATGTATCGATTACCTGCACGGAAAGCCCCCGGCAAATCCTGCGCAGACAGTCTATGGTCTTTTCTATCTTTCTGTTATGCTCCGGAGTTGCGGTCTGGATAGGCGTCAGCAGGAATACCCTGCACTCCGGGAAGCTTTCCCGTATGGTCTGAATGCACCACCTCGCAGCGCCCGCCTCCGTGAAAAGGTCAATGTTGTCGTTGCCGGAAAGCTCCTTGCCTGTCAGCGCCTTATCCGGGTCGCCGATAAATTCCTCCAGGTCGTTCGTTCCCATTGCGAAAGCAAAGATATCCGGCACGGGGAAGCTGCCGCTCTTCACCTCCGCAAGAAAGCGCTGTATATGCACCACAGCGCAGTTGTTGGCACGCTTTTGCATTTCGTTTGCGTCGTCCGTGGGCTCCCAGCCGTCGCTTATTCCGGCGAAATCCTCAGCGCCGTATTCCTGCGTCGTTACCGTTCTCCCTGCGACTTCAAGCGTGCGCTTGTACCACACGGCACTGCCCACTGCGACATTGCTGTGGGATTTCATTCCGAGATTTTTGTAAACGTGCCAGCTCCACTGCTCCCCTGCGGTTATGCTGTCACCGTCCACGCCAAAATTCAGTTTATCAAATATTTCCATACCGTTTCCCCCATTAAAATATTCTCCTGATATTTTACCACAAACAGTTAAGATTGTCAACACTTCATTGCAAACTATCGCTCATGCGGCACAAAATTCATGCACAGCCCGTCAAAGCGCTATACTCCCTCAAGGTCGAAATCCGGGGTATATTCCTCTTTTGCGGAACTCCTCTCCTGCATGAAGCCCTCCAGCCCTGCGGCGTAAACGGCGTCCAGCGCCTTGCGGTATTCAAACGTGGTGAGCCTGCGGTCAAGTCCCCTGATATCCTTCGCTCTCCAGAACGGGGTATACTGGCTCATCAGGCTGAAAAGCACGTCCTGCCCGAAGCGCTCCCCCACTCGGCGGATTACCTCTTGCGAATCCCGATAATGCCCCGGAATGACAAGATGACGTATAATTACGCCCCTTTTCAGCATTCCGTTTTCGTCGTATTCCGGTCTGCCCGTCTGCCGCAGCATTTCCGCTGCCGCCGCCATTGCCGTATCAAAATAATGCGGCGCAGATGAAAGCTCCTCCGCCAGCGTATCGGAAAAATACTTTATATCCGGCAGGTAAATATCCGCATATCCCTCCAGCGCCCGCAGCGTTTCCACCCTCTCGTAGCCGCCGGAATTGTACACCACCGGGATATGCAGCCTGTCCTTTACCATATCGAGCGCCCTGATAATTTGCGGGACGAACGGCGTAGGGCTGACAAGGTTAATGTTCCATGCGCCTTTATCCTGCAATTCAAGGAAAATATCCGCCAGCCGCCGTGTGCCGATATCCTTTCCGAAACCTCCGGCGCTGATATCGTGGTTCTGGCAGAAAACGCACCTCATCACGCACCCGGAGAAGAAAACCGTGCCGCTCCCCCTGCCGCTGTCCGTGCCGCTCAGACAAGGCTCCTCCCACTGATGAAGCGCCGCCCTCGCCACCCTGACGCCGCTGCCCATTCCGCAGAATCCGAGCGAATTAATCCGGTCGGCGCCGCATTTCCGAGGGCATAGTCTGCATTCCATAAAATCCACCTCAAACAAATTCCGGAGAGCCGCCGCCCTCCGGAAAGCTAATTATTTTGTCATTGCCTCGGTATCCGCCGTAATGGTTCGCACAAGCTCGTATTCCGGCGACAGATTTCCGGCTTCGTCATAAGCCAATCTCATGGTAATCGCCAGCGAATCGTTGGATATCGACGTGAAATCCAGCGGATTTTCCGCGTCCACATTATAGACGTAAACCAACGTTACCTCGGGAAGGTTCTGTGCGTCCGTCCCGTGGACTATCGCCCGAAAGCTGCTGCAATCCTGAAGCGCAAACGCCGCCTCGGAAGCCTCGCCCTTTACCACGGGGTCAATAACGCTCTGCCGCTGAATGAAATCCTCGTTCTCATTCTCCTCTTTATCCTCGTCATAAACGTTCTGTGCGGCGATTATCGTGCCGTTTGTCACCACCGTGCTGACATTCATGTCACGGTAGCGGTAATCCGGCACAGCTTCGTTACCGTTTTCGTCAATACCGTTATAAACGCTGCCGTTGACGATATATGTCGAGGTGTCCACCTGCTCCACGGAAACCGTGAACACCGGCGCATATATGATATTCTGGTACTGCGCCAAAACCTCGGTCAAATCAGCCACCTGAACCGCTCCGTCCTCGGACTCGTTCATCTTTACGATTATTTCCGAAAGTGTTTCGTTGGCGGAAAGGTCTGTGGTATACACTCTCGTGACCGCCGCGGACGTGCCGCCGTCGTTCTTCACGTCGCCGCAGAATATCATCTCCCGTGCGTTCAGCATAAGCACAAGATAAGCAATAAGTCCCAGAAGCACCAGCGCTATCAGCACTATTCCTATAACTATCTTCATATGTTGACCTCAGATACAGTATAAGTTCGTGTCCCAGTCCGGGATATACGGGTGATGCCGGAGATAGAACCGGTATTTCTTGTTTATACCCGCTATCTTCAACGGTATTGCGAACATGTCCTCGTTCCTGTGGTAGAGCGCCACGGAAAGCTTCGGGCGGTATGCTGCGATAGTCTGCCTTGCGCCCTCTATCGCCCGTTCCTCGCTGCCCTCCACGTCGTACTTTATGAACGTTGCCTCGCCGCCTTGGAGCATATGGTCAACGCTCATCATGCTTACCTCACGGTATCTTGCGGGATTTGCCGCCTTTACAGGGTCGTTGTCCACCTTGGAGCTTCTTCCGGCACGCAGGCTGAACCTCATGACAGTCTGGCTGTCCCACGCCCCGGCGTTGTAAGCCTCCAGCAGCCCCGAGCCTATCATGTACAGCCGCCGCTTCAGCTTGATGTAATTCCTGTGATCCGGCTCCATTGCATATATCTTGCGGAAATGCATTCCCGTTTCGTTCAGGAATTTCACTATCGTATCGCCGTTATAAGCGCCGAGATCCACATAGATCTCCTCGGAGCCTATTTTCAGCAGGTCGTACATTTCCTCTTCGGGACTTTCGCACGCCCTTAGACAGTCAAGCCTGCCGCTGAGCTTATATCGCACAACGTTCTCGAAAACCCGCCTTGACTGCTCGTCGGCAAGCATGTCGT
>CAYRLM010000142.1:0-6362 GCA_964425035.1 uncultured Ruminococcus sp. | reverse complement strand
CTTCATCGGCGGTGGTGGCAACGTTGTCTGCGTTGGCAACGTTCTGTGCGATTATATCAAGCCTGAACCGCTCTGCGGTCATGCCTGAAAGCGGAATATTGAGCGAACTTAAGAATGCCATATGCTCCCCTCCGTTACTTTACTGTCATAGCCGTTCTCACTCTGGAGAATTGACCGTTCATCGAGTTTATCAGTGCGTCGTACTGTATCTGAACCTTTGCCAGCTCTGCCTGCTGGATGTCGCTGTCAACGTTGTTTCCGTCCGCCTGATCGTCGGTCGCACGGTCTATGTACAGCCGCTGCACAAGATTCAGCTCAACATCGACCGTTCCGTTGCTGCGCAGCTTATCCTTGAGTATCCCGGCGAAGTCAAGATATTTACAGTTGTAGTCCGGTGTGTCCGCATTGGAGATGTTCTCCGAAATGATCTGCTGCTTCTGCCAGAGAACCGAAAGTCCCTGCTCTGTTACCCGGAATGCATTGGTGTCAAATAGTGACATATATTTCCTCCAAATCCAAAGGTTACCATGTCGCATCATGTATAACCTATATCGCAATTATTCATATTACAATTATACAACATTCGTTCCGATATTGCAACATTTTTTTCCACAAAAATTTTTACCATTAGTAAAAACGATTGAAAAAATATGTAGTTCTTATTCATAACTGTAAATCAAAGCGTGTTTTTTGGCATTTTTAGCCAGTATTTTGTGCATACATACCAAAACAAGCAATTCATTTTCTGTAAATATGTCAATAACCCGGAGTTTTCCAGTTCTGTGACTTATATTTTAGGTTAATTTCATAATCATCACACATTCGCCAAAAACGCTGCCAAACACATGTCAAATCAGGGCTTTTTATTGAAAAAAGTGATTTTATGACACGAAACAGCCTGCTCACCGAAAAAATTTCCGTCCGTGATTTGAAACAAAAGACCCCCGATCCTGTGGCAGACCGGGGGTCGGTATTGGGGGAAGAACGGTTATCGGTTAAAATTCACGCTGCGAAATCCCTGTTGTCCGTTGTCCGGGTTTTCGTTACGATACAGCTCGCAGCTTTGAAGCAGCTGCTCCGCCTTGTCGCTGTATTCCTCGGGGACATAAAGGAGGATATCATCATCGCATTTCAGATATTCTTCAAGCGTTGTCGCACTTGAAAGGAAAATAAAATATCTGCAATAAAATCCATGTGCGTTGTTTGTGCTTACATCTATCAGCTCCATGAGCGCTTCGTTTCCGTACTCCGCACAGCCGAAGCGGCTGTAATATTCGCTGCTCAGGTCATACTCGCTAGACTCCTCAACGGACATACCGTCCTTGATGGCGAAAAATTCTTGGAATCCGTAGCCGCAATCGTCAGCTATGATAAACGCCGTCTTGAAGTGGTTGACAACGGAATCACCGACAGGATCTATGCCGTATTCCTTCAGCAGTGCCAGCGTGTTTTCCATCCAGCCGTAAACCTCTAAACGTGCCGAGTCGGTGTCGGCGGTGTCCGAATTTGACAGCTGCGCCTGAACATTATATATCATGTCGTTGGAATGTTGACACAGCATTTCATAGTTTACATTCAGGCTGTCCTGCCTTATTGCGTCAAGAAGATCGTTTAATGTCATGCCGCTGACGTTAATCAAGCCGTCAAAATCGTACGCTGGCGTCGTCCAAAATCCGTTCACGCTCACCCTGTCCGTATCGCCGTCAGCGTGGATGGTTAAACTTTCCGTTTCCTGAATATACCATAGCTCCGGCTGGGAGGTAATCTTCAAGTATTCGTCAAGCTTCTCGTCGGTGACGTAATAAGACCTCTCGAGATTTTCACCGCTCTTCATGGTATAGCCGATACTCACATAGTTGCTTTGGGATTCGTTCAGATAATTTCTTGTTGCGTCGCGATGTATCTCCGTCACAGCGTTTATCAGCGCCGCGTCGGAGGAGGATACGTTGTACATCGACACCTCGTGCAGCCTGCTGTCACCGCTTATACGCACCGACACTGTTGCGACATCATTTGCGGCAGGGACGTAATATCCCGCACCGAAGCCGTGCGAGAATGCCAGCACGGCGGATATTGCCGCACATATCACCAGCGTTTCCGCCCACCTTATAAGAGTAATGTGGAAGCGTTTGAAATTACGACCGCTGATAAGCGCCATGACGATGTATGCTATAAGGGTAAGCACCACCAGCCAGATAACGCAGCTCAATACGGAGGGCGTATAGCTGTAATAGTAGTCGTCTTGGTCGCCCCGCAGACGGCGGCAAATGCTGCTGCAGAACGGCAGGGACAGTGCCAATATCAGCACGCCGGGAATAATCAGATCCATGCCCCTGTAAACATAGGACATTCCCACACGCTCGTTCCTGCGGTACTTTATCAGGAAATATGCTCCCGCAAAGAACACAAGCGTTATCAGCAGCGCCGGAACGAAAAACCCGGCACTGAACATGGGCATATCCGCAGTGTCGTTCAAATCCGAGGAACAACCGGAGGTCAAGGTTATGAACAGCATTCCCAGCGGAGAGGTGGCGGATATGGAAAACATTTGGGTAATGTTGTCGGTAAAGCCTGCGCTTGAAACGGCACCCTGAATGCCGCTCATCGACAGATCCTGCGCAAGATAATGAATTATCGGCAAAGCGATATTCACGAGTATGGGGTAGATATAGGCCTCAGCCTTCCTGCCGCAGAACGACAGCATAAGCAGACACAGCCCTATTTGCATTATGCAGGAATACAGCCCGGTAAACATGCACTGCACTATCAGCGTGCATAAATTCTCCGTCACACTGCCTAAAACGCCGTCAAGCCCGCAGGTGTACAGTGCGGCAATGCCTATGAGTATCGCCGCAAGGTGCGGAAGCAGACAGGAACAGGACACTGCCGCCAGATCCCCGAAGAAGCGTGTATTATGGTTCACCGGCAGCGACATGTCCATATCCACATATGTCTTGTCATAGAGATAACGGAAGCTGCGCAGCGTTGTCACAAACGTGAACACGAACAGCCCCACCAGACACAGAACCCCTATCACCGCCGCCGAAATAAACATTGATTCTATTGCGTCAACGCTCCTGCTTGCCTGCTCCAGAAGCATGCCCGACGTGTCTGAACTTCTTACCTGCTGAACCCGAATTTCGGCGGAACACAGCGGATAGAGCAGCACGCCCACCAGCGGATAGCTCAGCAGCGCCAGAATGCAGCTCATGATGAACTGCGGCCGAAGCAGGCGCAGCTTATAGGAAAAGTACGGGCGGAAATTATAGAATGCTCTCTCAGCCAAGCTTTGAGCTGTCATAGCCGAGCACCTCCATTTCATAAATAAATATCTCCTCCAGCGACAGCGGCACTTCATCGTAAATCTTCGGAGAAAGCCCCGCAACCGCCGAACGCACGCTTTCACGGTCGCCCCGTGCTATAATGTGCATAACGCTTCCGTTGGTTTCCGCATGGAGTATATCCACGCCCAGTGCGGCAATCTGCTCCTTTGTCACAGGCTGTCCGAACGCAGTCTGTATCTTGAACACGCTGCCCTTTACGCTGTCAAGCTCCCTGTCGAACACCACTCTGCCGTTGTGCAGCAGCCCCACTCGGTCGCAGAACTCGTCTATCTCGCCGAGATTATGGGAGCTGAAAATCACCGTCAGCCCCGTGTCCATCATGGCGTCAATGAGCATTTGCTTCACTATTATCCGCATGGTGGGGTCAAGTCCGTCAAACGCCTCGTCAAGGAAAAGATACGGCGTGCGGCAGGCAATTCCGCATATCACCGCAGCCTGTCGCTTCATTCCCTTTGAAAAGGTGTTAAGGCGATTTTTCAGCGGCAGGTTCAGCGAAGAATACAGCTTCTGCCACAGCCCCTCGTCAAAGCTGCCGTAAAAGCGCCTGTAATACTGCTTCATCTCGCTGAGCGTCATGCTGTTGAACTGCACCGTTTCATCGTTGATGAAGAATACGCGTTCCTTTACCGCCGGATTGTCATATACCGTTTCGCCGTCCACAAGCACCTCTCCGCCGCTCAGCCTGTATATCCCGGATAAAGCCCTCAGCAGCGTGGATTTTCCGGCGCCGTTCGAGCCTAAAAGCCCGTATGCGCAGCCTGCGGGAATATCCAGCGATATTCCGTCGAGTGCGTTCTTGTCGTCGAAACGCATGACCGCGTTTTTCACTTCTATCATAATTTGCTTACCTCCCCATCTCCCCAGATTTCCTCTGTGAGTTTATTTATTTGTTCCAGCGAAACCCCGGCGCAATAAGCCGACCTCAGCTCCTGCTCGGTGCGCTTGAGCGCCTCGGCACGGAGTGCGTCCGCAGCGCCGTCCGCCGCAGACACATAGCTGCCCTTTGCCGGTATCGAATGTATCAGCCCCGCCTGCTCCAGCTGCGCATATGCTTTCTGCACCGTATTCGGATTTACGCCGAACTGCTTTGCTACCTCCCGCACCGCCGGCAGCTTTTCGTCGGGCTTTAATTCCCCGGCGGATATCAGCCGTGCAATGCCGTTGTATAGCTGCTCGTAGATCGGCTGCTTTCCCTCCAGCCGTATATTCAGCATTTTCTTTCCTCCTTACCGCATTACTGTATTATCTGTGTTGGTACAGTTATTATAACACAGATAATACAGTTTGTCAAGAGGTTAAATGCAAATTTTACATAATTTATTTTATAACCGCATAGATTATTATTAAATATAGTATCAATATCGAGTAGCACACTGCAATGCAGGTCAAATTTTCCCCATGCGTTCGGGCTGTCATGTTGTTGTGATAATAAACAAAAAATGACCTGAAATTTGCTGCAAACTATTCAAATTTGATAAAAACCACTTTACAAGTGTTGATAATGGTGCTATAATGTAATCACACAAACGGATCGGCTCACCACATCTGAGGGGAAAAGATTCGGGGAAAGGAAAGATGTATTATGAAACTGAACAATATGATATCCGACGGCGAAAAGGTACAGGTATTCGAGGTCGACGGAAAGGCCGTCAAGGTTTTCAAAGACCCGAACGAGCCGAAGAGCGTTGTACTGTACGAAGCGCTTACACACTCCCGTGTGGAGGAAACCGGATGCAAACTTGTTCCCCCCCTTGAGGAAGTCACCAAGATCGATGATAAGTGGGCTATCTCATACAAGTATATAACCGGCGACACAATGGCAGAGCTGATGAAGAACAATCCCGACAAGGCAGACGAATATCTCGAGCAGATGGTAGATCTCCAGATTGAGATAAACGCCCAGCGCTCCCCCAAGATAAGCCGCCTGAAGGATTATCTCAAGCGCTCGATTGAGAGCCTTGACATGATAGACGACGTAAAGAAGTACGAGCTTCTCACCCGTCTGGAGTCCATGCCTAAGCACGTTAAGCTGTGCCACGGCGAGTTCACTCCCGAGAACATAATCATCAACAGCGACGGCGTTTTCGTTGTTGACTGGCTCAAGGCAAAGCAGGGCAACGCCTCTGCAGACGTTGCAAAGACCTACCTGTGGTTCTGCCTTGCTCACCACACGGAATATGCCGAGAAGTACCTCAAGCTGTACTGCGAGAAAACAGGCACAGCCGTGAAGTATGTTCAGGACTGGCTGCCGATCGTGGCTGCCGCACAGCTTAAATTCAAGCGCCCCGAGGAGCGCGAGCTTCTCCTGACGTGGATTGACATCGCAGATTACGACTGACAATTAATAGTCAATTCTCCTTATATATTATTTTATCGGGTAAAACTCGACCTCCCCTGCCGTGTGGCGGGGGAGGATTTTTCTGTTCCGGTATTTATGCGGAGTTCTCGTGCAGGGCGAAAACGGCGGCTTTCGGCAGACAGAAGCCCCGCTCTTTTCGGAGCGGGGCTGTGTTTTGTTTTGTTGTCGTCAACCGAAATCATTAAGAGTTTACGGTGACTGCTGCGGTAGTGTTGCCCTTGTACGATAAAGCCGTATCGTTTATTGTAATCCAAGCTGTATCAAGATATTCTATCGCTTTGGAGAACTCGGAGAAGTCTAAGTCTGCTTCTCCCACGCCATATAGCGGCTTAACTTTTTTATTAAATTCAAATGTAACACTGTCTTTGTTAATGGTTACCTTTTGAGCTGCCACCTGTGATCCTACCGAATGTGCTATGGCACCTTTCAAACTTGAGGTTTTTATTACATCACCGACATTATATTCCGAATTTATCGGAAATCTCAAGCTTATAGTATATTCACGAAGCCCGCCGTTAAATTCGTAAGCATAATCACCATAATCCGAACATCAATCCGTCAAAAAGCAAATTATCCTTACCCGATGTCCGGTAAAGAGGGTACATATCAATCATTTCAGCAGTGCAATCAACTCGTCCTCGCCGCGCTTTCCCTCTTTC
>CAYRLM010000141.1:0-6453 GCA_964425035.1 uncultured Ruminococcus sp. | reverse complement strand
CCTGACCAGCCTTTTGAAAAAGGCTGGATCGAAAACTTTTATCCCGCTGCGGCGGAGTTTTTTGACAAGCTGAACCGCCGTAAAATTAAAACGGCGGCTGTTTTGTAAGTTTAAGCGGCAGGAGGTGATGTATAAATTGCCGGATTACGATTTGGCGGACAAGGAATACGCATACGACGGGGAACTCGGTGCGATTTATTCCCGTGAGCAGACTACATTTCGCGTATGGGCGCCGCTTGCCGACAGGGCGGTATTGAAGCTGTACCGAAGCGCAAAGGCACAGACAGTCCTTGCCGCCGCAGAAATGAAGAAAAGCTGCGGCGTATGGGAACTGACGATACCGGGCGATCTGCATGGCGTATTCTACACCTATGAGTTTACCACGGGCGGCACAGCCAATGAAACCATTGATATCTATGCACGCTCCGCAGGGGCGAACGGTATCCGAGGAATGGTGGCGGATCTTTCCCGTACAGACCCCGACGGTTGGGAAAACGACCGCCCGGTGAAGCTGGAGAGCTATACGGACGCTGTGATATACGAGCTGCATGTCCGTGATTTTTCCTCCGATGAGAGCGGCGGTTTCGGGCTTAGGGGCAAATTCGGGGCATTCTGCGAGAAAGGCGTTACCAACAGCTTCGGCGATATTATCGGGTTGGATTACATTGCGGCGCTGGGGGTGACGCATATCCACCTGCTACCCGTTTTTGACTTCGGCACAGTGGACGAGGACGACCCGAAGGCAGGCTTTAACTGGGGCTATGATCCGCTGAATTACAACATTCCCGAGGGCAGCTACACCACCGCTCCCGACGACGGAGTACAGCGTATAAGGCAGTTAAAGGAGCTTGTTCATGCGGCGCACGAGAAAAATATCGGCGTGATAGCGGACGTGGTTTATAACCATACATACGGCACGGAGAATTCGCCGTTCACAAGGACATTTCCGGGGTACTATTACCGCCATAACAAGGACGGAAGCCTTTCCAACGGGTCGGGCTGCGGAAACGAGTTTGCGAGCGAGCGGACAATGGCGGGGCGCTTTATCGCAGACAGCCTTTGCTATCTTGCGGAGGAATACAAGCTGGACGGTTTCCGCTTTGACCTGATGGGACTTCTGGACATAGCTGCGCTGAACAAGGCAGCGGCGGCGCTGCGCAGGATAAATCCCTCGATAATTCTGTACGGCGAGGGCTGGACAGGCGGCGCTTCTCCTTATCCGGAGCAGCTCAGGGGAATGAAGAGAAACGCTGCGAAGCTGCCGCATTACGCCATGTTTTCCGATGATTTCCGTGACGGCGTAAAAGGCTCGGTGTTCGAGGACAGGTCATGCGGCTATGTCAACGGCAATTCCCCAAACACCGCAGAGCTGATAAAATCGGTGATATCCGCAGGGATATACCGTACGGACGCAGGCCGCCCCGAAAGTGAATGCTGGACAGACAATCCGCAGCAGACGGTGAACTATGTCGAAGCGCACGATAATCTCACTCTGTACGACAAGCTACGGCTGTCTGTGCCGGGTGCGGCGGAAGAGGTGCTTATCGCCGAGGATAAGCTGGCGGCGGCGTTGGTGTTCCTGTCGCAGGGGATACCGTTTATTCAGGCAGGGCAGGAGTTTCTGAGAAGCAAGCCGTTTAACGGCGGCTTTGTTCACGACAGCTACAATTACCCCGACAGCGTGAACGGCATAAAGTGGGACGACATGACCGAGCGCCGCAGCGTAACGGAGTATTACCGAGGGCTTATCGCCATACGAAAGCGCTTTGCGAAGCTGCGTTTGCGTACCGCCGAGGAGATACGCAGATATGTGAAATACGAGGACATAGTCGGCGGAGGGCTTGCGGTGCATATCGGCGAAAATCTCCTGCTGCTGATATCTCCGGGAGAAGAGCCGCTGGAGTACGACCTCGGCAGGTCTGCGGATATTTACGCCGACAGCCAAACGGCAGCCGCACAGCCGCTTTACAGGGCGGACGGGGTTATTTCCCTGAAGCCGCACAGCATAGTGTTTGCTGCTTTCTCTGCCGAGGGAGAATAATTATGCTTAAAACCGGGCAGCGATTATGCTGTCCGGTCATGCTTGTATGCTGTTGCAGTCAAAATTCCCACAGGAAAAGCGAACTGTCCCTGCCGCTCATATCCACGGCGTAGCGCCTTGTAACACCGTCCGTATCGACATATGAAATTCCGTTGTTCGGTATATCTCCGATAAATTCCAGACCTGCCGCCAGCGGTTGGTTCGGAGTAAGCTCTTTCAGGCTGTATACCTCTTGTGCGGCAAAGGTGAAGTCGCCGTTTTCGCTGTCCTCAAGCGTGAGTGACAGCAGCTTGAAGTCTGTGACCGTTTCCGATGTGCTGAACAGCACATGAACCTGTGAATCGGAATCTGTAATGTTAAACCCGTCATTGCTGTCCACATTCAGCACATAGCCGACTTTAACCGTTGTTTCGCCCTGCTCGGATTGTTCGTCCGCCGATAGGGTAGGCTCCGTTGACGGCGTTTCTTCGGTCGGGATTTTCGCAGCGGGCAGACTGTCGGCAGTCTGCTGTGCGGCGCTGCCTGTCGTGCCTTCGGCTTTATCCGTTTCGAGGCCGCTGCACCCTGTCAATATTATCATTAAAGCAACAAGTGCGGGTAATGTTTTCCCCGATTTCATACAAGTTCCTCCATAAGATTTCCGAAGCTCTTCGGCGGAATCACAGCATATCCAGCACCTTGCTTATATCATCGTTTATGCAGACAGAGCGCTTCGATATTTCACTGGGATATGCCGCCTCGCCGTAATTGATACATGCGTAAACCGATTTCGGCTGTTCAAGGGTCATTCTCCAGAACGGGTATTTGATTATTCCGGGAGTATTGTAGCCTACGCCAAGCTCCAGAAACAGAATGCGTGAATTGCTCCTCGTGCGGATAAAATTCTGCCAGCGTTCCGCCGCCAAATGCCAGCCGTTGTCCTCGACAAACGTGTCGTCGGAACGCAGGTTCATTGTCATCGGTCTGCCACAGTGCGGGCATACGGGCAGCAACTCGGTAGGGATAAGCATATCCTTTTGCTCGTTGTACATTCGCCTGATAACCTCTTCGTTGTTGAAGGTTTCCTGACAGCAGGGCTGACTGCACTGGAACAGCCCGTAATCCCCCTGAGTGTAGAATATGCGTTTCTTGTCAAACCCCGCTTTTCTGAAGCAGTGGTCAACGTTCGTGGTAATGACGAAATAATCCTTGTCCCGCACAAGTTCCAGCAGCTTTGAATAAACGGGCTTTGGCGGGTCGGAATATCGGTTCACCATGATGAACCTGCTCCAGTATGCCCAATGCTCCTCGGGTGACTGAAAGCCGCAAAAGCCTCCCGTGTACATATCGTGAAAGCCGTATTTTTCCTCAAAATCGGAAAAGTTATTCTTAAAGCGTTCGCCGGAATAGGTGAACCCCGCTGCCGTGGAAAGCCCTGCGCCCGCACCGATAACTATTGTTTCGGCATTGTCCAGCGCTTGGCGAAGTCTGCTTATTTCATCGCAGGAGCTTTTCGTACAGTTCTCTGTCAATATCCTTGAAAACATTGAATATCACCCTCCTTACGCTTGTGTTCTTTTTCATAAAGCCGCTCACCGTATCCACGGCGATTGCTGCCGCCCGGTCGTTTGGGAAGTGAAATTCCCCGGTGGATATGCAGCAGAATGCAACGCTTTCAAGCCCGTTGTCCGCAGCAAGCTCCAGACATGAGCGGTAGCAGTCGGACAGCTCTCGGCAGTGCTTTTCGGTAAGTCTGCCGCTTACGATAGGTCCCACCGTATGTATGATGTAACGGCAGGGCAGGGAATACGCCGATGTAAGCTTTGCGCTCCCGGTAGGCTCCTCGTGTCCCTGCATGCGCATAAGCTCCGCACATTCCAGCCGAAGCCGAATGCCCGAATAGGTGTGTATACAGTTGTCTATGCAGCGGTGATTTGGGACATAGCAGCCTGTCAACCCGCTGTTTGCGGCATTCACTATGGCGTCGCATTTCAGCGTGGTTATATCGCCCTGCCAAACGCACATTCCGTCTTTTTTGGGGGGAATGCTGCGGCAGTCTGTCACGCCTTTTTGCTTTGATACCTCCGCGAGATATTCGTCCAGTATGCCCAGAAATTCCGACGAAGCCGCCTTCGGAGGTCTTACGTTCATGAGCGCCCTCAGCAGCCTGCGCTGTTCGCCTTCGTCTGTCGGGACGGCAATGCCGCCGTATTCCGACTGTTCGCCCAGCAGCGTGTTTATAAGATATTCCCTGCGTTCTTTCTGTTCCATTATATCACCTTGAATACTGCGCCATGGTTATTCCTCGGGTATCATAAGTATCCTGCCGTCTTTTCTTGCTTTTGCGGCAGGGTGTTCGTCGCCCTCGCGGGGATAGCCGAGGAGAAGCTGCGCCACGGCGTAATAGTCCGTGCGTATTTCCCATTTGCGGAGAAGCTCCTGCCCGAACGGGTCGGCGAATGCAGTCCACCCCTGACCGATATAGCATGAGCCTATGCCGAGGCTGTCGGCGGCAAGCATCATGTTTTCAGCTGCGGCGGCGCAGTCCTCGGCGGAGAACAGAAATTCCTTCGGGGCGAACAGCGTTATTACCGTGGGAGCGCCGTAAAATGCGTCGGTAAGCTTGGGGTCGTCCGCAATGCTGGGCTGTTCCTTTGATACCCAGCTGGTTGCGGTCGCCATTCTCGGTCGGGAATTGGCACGCTTTATCCTGCCGAGCTTGAGGTTTATTTCCCTGTTTTGGCAGACTGCGAAAAAAACGCCCTGTCTGCCGCCTGCGCTGGGGGCGTACATTCCTGCGGTAAGTATCTGCTGAAGCTCTTCGCTGCCGACCTGCGTTTCGGAGAAGCGCCGAATAGAGCGGCGGTGCGTTATTGTCCTAATTACATCATTCATACCGATATCTCCTTCCAGCACTGCGGGTCGGCTGCGTAGAAATCTCCGTCCTTGCCGCTTGCAACGGCGGGGCAGCCTCGGCAGTACGCCAACAGCTCGCATTTTGAGCATTTCTTGAACTGTGTGTATTCCCGGTATTTCTCCATCTGACATACCCACACATCGGCAAGGCGGTCGGTGAACACATTGGCAACACGGCTGTTCTGCACTCTCCGACAGGCGTAAACGTCGCCGTTCGGGAGTATTGTCAGGTGGCAGTTTCCGCAGTTGCAGCCGCCGTAGATAACTCCCTGCTCCGCCGTTTCGGGAACGGTGAACGCTCCCGTTTCGTATTCGTACAGCGTCCAGAGATGATCCTTGCGGTTAAAATAGGTGCCGCACCCTGCGGCTTCATACTCTCGGAACTTTTTGTCGCAGTCGGCGAGAAGTCTGCGGTAGCGCAGCGGCTCGATACCCGTGTCCTTTTCTTCGCTTGTGGGGCAGTATCTTGCAAATGCGAACACATTTGCCCCTGCATTCACGACAGCGTCTGTTATGTCGGGAATTTCATCGATATTTGTACCCGAAACGGTGGTCATGACCACGCTGCGTATTCCGGCACGGTTGATACAGCCGATTTTTTCAAGCGTGATATCGAACGAGCCGGGCTTTCTGAACCAGTCGTGGGTCTGCCGCATTCCGTCGATAGAGAGCTGGTATTTTTCGCAGCCGAGCTGCTTCAGCCTGCCGCACACCTCGTCGGTGAGGTGAAAAGGGTTGCCCAGTATGGTAAACGGAATATCGCGGGATTTTAACAGCGAAAGCAGCCGCCAGAAATCCGGGTGAAGTATAGGGTCGCCGCCGGTTATGTAGAAATACGGCAGCCTGTCGTAAACCTCGCAGAAATCAAGGCAGCTGCGGAATACGCTCTGCATTTGTTCCCAGCTCATGGATTCCGGCTTTTTGCAGTTGTTTTCGGAAAATATGTAGCAATGCTTGCAGCGCTGGTCGCAGTCGTCGGTAATATGCCACTGGAAAGAAAAATACTGTTTCAAGATGTTACCTCCCGTTTTTGTCAGGGGCGCATTTCTCGGAAAATACGGCGTATCTTCTCAGATATACGCCCCAAGTTGCCTTGGGGTGTATGTGGGAATTACTTGTCGCCTGCGCCGCATGCGGAGCCGCATGCTGTGGGCTTTTCTGCGGGCTTGTCGCCTGCGCCGCATGCAGAGCCGCATGCTGTGGGCTTTTCTGCGGGCTTGTCACCTGCGCCGCACGCAGTTCCGCATGCAGCGGAAGCGGAATTCAGGGTGTTGTTTTTCCAGCTGTTAAGATTTGAAAGTGCCATGATTTTTACCTCCGTTTTATGTTTTTTCGGGGCGGTATTGCCCTTTGTGTTTATTATTATATCAGATAATTCCACAAAAATCAAGTACGCACTTTTTTGTTACCCGTGTTATGGATTGACTTTTTCGGGATACGGGTGTATAATATTACCGGATTGTTTATGGCAACACCGCATGATTATTGTCGTGCGATTGCGCAGTTAATTGTTCAAT
>CAYRLM010000140.1:0-6496 GCA_964425035.1 uncultured Ruminococcus sp. | reverse complement strand
AAAACAAGAGTTTTCCCCCGATTCGCAGACGATAGTCTGCGAATAAAGGCTTTATTTATCAGTTTGCAGAATAATTTCGTTAACTATCGAAACAGGTATTTATAATTCGTTTTTGTCACGGCTGCGTCGACCTGACCGGGTCAAAAAACACTTGCCGATTCACGATATTCAGAAAGGTGATGCGAAATGCTGGAATACTGTATGTGTCCCAAATGCGAGCGCATGATAATGCTCGACGCAGAGTTTTCAACCGGCTTCTGCCTGTATTGCGGCACACATATCTCCTATGAGGAGTCCAGAGATTTCCTGCTGGAGGGACTTAAAAGCACAATTCCCGACGATCTCCGGCTGGAAACGGATCTGAGCGAGCTTATCGACGAGGACGAAGCCGAAGACGGCGAGGACGAATACGGCTTGGAGGAATGCCGTCAGGAATGCGCAAAATCACAGGTATACCTCGGAAAATGGGATTTCGCCAACGCTTATCAGCACTTCTCCGCCGCTCTGGAATGGCGGCCCAAGGATTTTGAGGCGTGCTGCGGAAAAATGACCTCCGGTATCCTGCGGGTGAACGATGTCGAAAACTGGGAACAGCGCCTGTCCGACTGCACTGCGCTCATACGGGGTCAAAACGACTGGACTGTCGCCCAGAAAGCGCTGGAATACGCATTTGATATTCTTAAAGGATTTCTTTCAAAGGGCGGCAGGTTCGTGTCCCCGGCGTATACCTACGGTTTTTTCAAGGCAGTTTCGGACGGCTTCCCGGCGTTGAGGGAACGGGCGGCGGTGATTCTTGCGCACTGCGTCAACATTGACAATGCTCCGCTGACGGACGCAGCCCGTCTTGATCACGAAACCACACGCTTCGCCGTCGGCAGCTACCCCGAGGAGCCTGACAGGGAGCTTGCCCCGAAGCTGCTGCTCATCATGAAATACCACCCGGACAGCCGCCAGAAACAGGCGCTTATCCGTGCCGTATACGTCTACGACCGTGCCTCATGGCTCAGAAATCACGACGAACAGCGCATAAACGACGTGCTGAACTTCCTTGACGGAATGTTCTCGGACGATTACGGTATCGACGACCGCAAGGCGGCGCTCCGTGCCGGGGCAGACCTGCTGCTGATGGGTGCGCTGGAGCCTGCTTCCACCGAGCGGGAGAAGCTGCGCTTCCTCACCGGGGTGTATTCTTACGGGCAGATTAAACGCATGGAACGTTTTTTCAGCGGCAGTGCGTTCTATAACCGACTGTACCTTGAAATTTACCTCAAGCAAAAGGGAGCAACGCCTCTTACCCCGGAATACAAGCGAGTAAAGAAAAAGCTGGACTCGCTTGCGGAACAGAAAGGATAAACAATTATGGCTAACATGAAAAAACTGACAAGAGATTACGGCGAAATAATCTGGACAGGCAAAAAATGCATATTGGGCATACCGATGTCGTTCACTCGCTATATTCTTACCGAAAGCAAGCTAATCACCAGAGTGGGACTTTTCAACCTGTCGGAGGACGAGATTGAGCTTTACCGTGTGTATGACAAATCCATGAAGCTGACATTCGGGCAGAGAATAGTCGGCTGCGGAACCATCATACTTATGTCCAAGGACAGCGACACCCCCACCAAAAAGCTTGAACGTATCAAGCGCCCCCGCGAGGTCAAGCGGCTGCTGGACAGCGCCGTGCAGAACCAGCGCGACAAATACAATGTAAGGGGACGTGACATGATGGGCGCCTCCGCAAATATCGAGGACAAGGACGGCGACGGTATCCCCGATGAACCGCACTGCTGCGACAGTCACGGTGCCGAAGGCTAAGCCTGACGCATAAATAATTTATTACACACATATTGCATATTGTCACCTGCTTTTATGACAAAAAATACTTGATTTTCTTTGCTGTGTGAGATATAATAAGTATATAATATGCACATATGCAGAGTATGCTTATGTCTGAAAAATACATAGACATTCGGTGCGGCGTTGGATTTTCGGCGCCGCAGGAATGTACAGGAAAATCAAAGGAGAAAATTCAATGTCAGACCCCAACGGCGGTCTTAACGTCTGCCTGATGAACGATTCATTCCCGCCGGTAATAGACGGCGTGGCAAATACTATACTGAATTATGCGCAAATAATCAACGACAAGCTGGGCAAGGCTACGGTGGTTACTCCGGAATATCCCGATGTTCGGGACGATTTCCCTTTCCCGGTGGTAAGATACACCAGCCTTTCCGTGACCGAAAAAATATGCAATTACCGCATGGGATATCCGTTCTCCGCCAGCACGCTGGAAATGCTTACCGCAAGCGGCTTTGACATAATCCACACCCACTGTCCCTTTGCCTCGATGGTAATGGCAAGGGTTCTCCGTATCAAAATAGGCGTACCGATGGTGTTCACATATCACACAAAGTTTGACATAGATATCCGCCGCGCGCTGCCCACAAAGCTTATGCAGGATCAGGCGATAAAAATGCTGGTTTCCAATATGTCCGCCGCAGACGAGGTATGGACTGTCAGCGAGGGCGCTCGGCAGAATTTGCTCGACCTCGGATATGTCGAAACCGAGGGCAGACGCATACGCATAATGGAAAACGGCGTGGATTTCCCCAAAGGACGTGCGGATAAGGACGACGTGGATTTTCTGCGCTCCGAACTCGGTCTTGAGGGTCACGGCCCGGTGTTCATATTTGTCGGAAGGCTGCTCTGGTACAAGGGTATCAGGCATATTCTCGACAGCCTGAAGCTGCTGGAGCAGCGGGGTACGGATTTTCGCATGATGATAGTCGGCGACGGCGCAGACCGTGAGGAAATAGAGGCGTATACAAAAGAGCTGGGGCTTACCGACAGGGTGATTTTCACGGGTGCGGTTTACGACCGAGAGGAACTGCGTGTGTATTACACCGCAGGAGATCTGTTCATATTCCCGTCGCTTTATGACACCAACGGTATCGTTGTCAGGGAGGCGGCAGCCTGCGGAGTTCCGTCGGTGCTTATCAAGGGCAGCTGCGCAGCAGAGGGAATTACACACCACCGCACAGGTATCCTTGTGGACGACACACCCGAGGCTATCGCAGAGGAGCTGCAATTTGCCGCGGATCACCTTGACGAAGTGCGGCAGATGGGCGACCATGCCATGAACGAGGTCTATATGTCGTGGGAAACCTCCGTGAAAAATGCATACAACAGATACGGCGAGATAATAGAGAATTGGCACAGCGGAGCCAGCAGCAATCACGAAACCGAATTGCAGCAGGATATCTTCACCGGAATAAGCAAGATGACGGACGCAGTGCAGCGTTTCCGCAGCATTCCCGCAGTATCGGCGATAAGAGAGAGCAATACGAAAAGCATAGCCAAGCGCCGAGCCCGTAAGGAAGAAAAGAAAAAGCAGTCCGATACCGAGGAATAACCCGGTTCTCATGACGCAGCGCCCAACGTGTATGGAGTGTTATTATGCAGGAAATGAAGCTGAGCTATTTCACCAACGACGACAGCTTTCCGTTGTTCATACAGTTCGGGCGGCACGATATTCCGCTTTTTGCGCACGGTCACGAGGATTTTTACGAGCTTGTCACGGTGTTGGACGGGAGCGCCGAGCATGTGGTGGACGGCGAGCGCAGCGTTATCGGCAAGGGCGACGTATTTGTGATAGGCGGCGGTATCTCCCACGGCTTTGACGCACCGAAGGATCTCAGGATCTGCAATATCATGTACCGCCCCGAAATGCTGTTTCCGTGGGACTCGGATATCCGTGAGCTGCCGGGCTTTCACGCACTGTTCCTGCTGGAGCCGTATCTGAACAGCACGCAGCATTTCCAAAGCAGACTGCGGCTGACACCTGCCGAGCTTTCACAGGTGCTGCCGCTTATCAATGCCGCCGAAGCGGAATACACCTCGAACCGCTCAGGTCGCAACACCATGGTTCTTTCACTGGTGCGGCAGCTGGCGGTGGTGCTTTCGAGATTGTACGACTGCCCCGCAAAATCCCGTGAGATATCGGGGATAGCGGACGCTGCGGCTTTCATGGAAACCGACTTCGCAGACAATATCTCCATCTCCGATGTTATCGGGCGTTCGCACTATTCTCAGCGGCATTTTATACGGCTGTTCTCCGCCGCCTACGGAATGACTCCGCAGAGATATCTGCTTGACGTGCGGATACGCCGAGCCTGTGCAATGCTCAGGGACAGCGTGCTTCCCGTGACGGAAATAGCACTGCGCTGCGGCTTCGGCGACCCGAACTATTTCAGCCGCATTTTCCGCAAATACACGGGGAATTCACCAAGCGAATACAGAAAAAAAGGGGCTTGAAGCCGACAGTCGAAAAAGTCCCGCCGCAGCGGAATAAAAGTTTTCGGTCCAGCCTTTTTCAAAAGGCTGGCGGGGGCGGGGCAGAGCCCCGCACTCGGCGCAAAGCGCCGCTTAACGCCAACGAAGCGCTAAAGGGGTTCGGGGGAAAACAAGAGTTTTCCCCCGATTCGCAGACGATAGTCTGCGAATAAAGACCTTATCAACATACTAAAGGGGCTTAAAAAAGCCCCCTCAGATCGGCGTAAAAGTCCCAACCGGGAGTTTTACGCCGATTTATTTTACATACTCCCTCAGCGCAGCGATAAGTGCGTCTATCTCACCGTCAGTACCTATTGTGATACGCAGACGGTTGTCTATACGCTTTTTGGAGAAATACCGCACATAAATGTCCTTTGTTTTGAGGTACTCCTGAATATCCTTCGCACGATATTCCGGGTGCTCCGCAAACAGAAAGTTGGTGCTGCTGTCCGCCACGTCAAAGCCCATTTCACGCAGCGCTGCCGTAAGCCTGTCCCGTGTTGCGATTACCTTTTGCACCGTTTCCTTGAAATAATCCTCGTCCTCCACCGAGGCAACGCCTGCGGCTATCGCAACGCTGTCCAGCGGATAGGAATTGTAGCTGTCCTTTGCGGCGAAAAGCGCAGCAATTATATCCGTGTTGCCCAAAGCGTAGCCTATGCGCATTCCCGCCATCGAACGTGACTTTGAAAAGGTCTGCACTACAACCAAATTCTCGTATTCTTTCAGAAGCGGAACCGCAGATGTGCCGCCGAAATCCACATAAGCCTCGTCCGATATCACCACGCTGTCCGGGTTTGCGTCCAGTATCTCGCACATGAAATCCAAACCTCTGCCAATGCTTGTCGGGGCGTTGGGATTTGCAATAACCACGCCGCCGTTGAGCCGCCTGTAATCCGCAGCGTTGATGTTGAAGCTGTCGTCAACGGGGACGGTTTCATACGGAATGCGGAGCATATCGCACCATACCGGGTAGAATGAATAGGTTATGTCCGGGTATATTACCGGCTTGTCGGAATTGAAGAACGCACGGAAGCACAGCGCCAGCACATCGTCCGAGCCGTTTCCGAGAAATACGTTCTCTCGCTTCAGCCCGAAACGCTTTGCGAGGGCTTCGGCGAGCGGTCTTGCGTTGGCGTCAGGATACTTTTTCAGGCTTCCTCCCCGAAACCGCTCTATCGCACGAATAACGCCGGGCGCAGGCGGATACGGGTTCTCGTTGGCGTTCAGCTTTATGAAATCGGTCTTGTCAGGCTGCTCGCCCGCCACATACGGCTCTATTTTTATCAGGTTATCTTTCCAGCTCATATTTTCTCCTTAAAAAAATCAGGCGAACGACCCTGAGGTCATCCGCCTCAGACCGTCAAAAAAGCCCCGTCGGGGAGCTTTTAGCCGAAACTTGGCTGTGCGGCATCCATGCCGCACCTAGGGTTTCGGCTTACAACATCGTGTTGTTCGCCGAACATCCCAGCTGCGCGCATAAGGCATAAGGCGTTAGCCGTTGCCAGCACACTTGCTGGGATAGAAGTGTTTTTTGCCTCGGGAAACCCGAGGCAAAAAACGGATTATAGATGCCTGCTTCGCAGGCAAAATAATGTTTTTGACAAACTCAGGCGAACGACCCTGAGGTCATCCGCCTGAAATTTCAGTATTAACGGATCATTCAGCGTCATCGTCATCGAGAGAGAACTCAAGATGGGCGCCGCAGTTGGGGCAGTCAAGCTGCTCATTCGCCGCCTGCTCGTAATCGAAGCGGATAGTATTGCCGCACTTGGGGCAGGTGGTTTCGTACATCTCGTCCAGCTCCTCGTCGAAGTCATCGTCGTCGTACTCGTCCTCATCGTCGTCAACGCCGTAAACATCGTCCTCGAGGTCGGAAACGCTTTCCTCAAGGTCGGTCATAACGTCTGCAACATCGTCAAGCTCCTCGTCTACCTCAGCGAGATTTTCTGCGATATCTCCCAGAACGTCCACAATAGCGGCAAGAACCTTGCCCTCCTTTGTGGAATCGTCAACAGCCAGACCCTCAGCCAGACCCTTGATATAAGAAACCTTTTCACCGATAGTCATTGTAATTCATCCTTTCATGTCATCGGACAATGCGGCGCTGCGCCGCCTGCCACTTAACTCCAAAGAATATTGATAAGAAGCGGAAATTACTTCA
>CAYRLM010000139.1:0-6581 GCA_964425035.1 uncultured Ruminococcus sp. | reverse complement strand
CCGCCATCTGAAGCCGCTTCATCAGGCAGAGAGCCATGAAGTGTCCCACATGCAGCGAGTCTGCGGTGGGGTCAAAGCCGATGTAAAAGGTAGCCTTGCCATCGTTGATAAGCTTCTTGATTTCGTCCTCGTCGGTTACCTGCGCAATAAGTCCTCTTGCTACTAATTCGTCATAAAGCGTCATTGTTTTTCTCCTTAATATTATGTCAGATTTTGATTTTGAACCGTGTAACTATCCGTAAGCGATGGAATTTTCGTCAAATCCCACTGATATCACGTCCTCTCGCTGCATTTATCGCTTGTTTATATCAAGCCACCTGTTCAGGAGTTCTATTCCCACCGTTCCTCGGCTCAAAAGCTCCCGTGCCTTGTTTTCGTCAAACCACCCGGCGGTCTTTACCTCGTTTACGCTCAGGCGGAATTTCCCGTGTTCTGTTCGGCAGGCGTAACCCAACATCAGGTTATCGTGCTTAGGGTAATACCAACTGCCGAGATAGCGCATTTCAAGCGCATTCAGCCCTGTTTCTTCCCGTATTTCTCGGACGGCGGTCTGTTCTGCGGTTTCTCCCTCGTGAATAAATCCGGCAACGCACACGAAATTCTTTGTCGCATATGTCTGCTGAATGAGCGCATAATTTCCCGCTCCGTCATGCAGCAGACATATCACGCAGGGGTAAGAAAATCCGAACCACGGACGTGCGCACGCCTCGCAGAACGGAACCCGTCCCTCGTCGCCGACAGGCTTTTGTATCAGCTCTCCGCCGCAGTCGGGGCAAAATCTGAATTGCATAACATCACTCCCTCCGGGGTATTTTTCCCGAAATATCGCCGGGAATTCCGAAACCGTATCTTTTTGACCGCAGACTTGCCATAGGTTTTTATAAATACATTCGCATAAAAAAGCCCCCTATGAGCAAGGCTCACAGAGGGCGAATTATCGCTGTACCACCTCAGTTCACGGGAATGCTCCCGCCTTGTGGCAGCTGTAACGGGCTTACCCGTGCGGAGCTACTCGCATACGCTTTCCCACCGCCGCTCGGGGAGGTAATTCATCTCGGAAGTCCTGCCGCTTCGCACCACACAGCGGCTCTCTGAAAGGCACATTCCGGGACTACTGCTTTCCCGTCAACGCTTTTTATTATTAAATCTTAATTACAGCTGATCCGCTATTTCAAGAACCAGCTTCTCGCTCTTCTCCCAGCCGAGGCAGGGATCGGTGATGGACTTGCCGTAAACTCCGCCGCCCACCTTCTGGGCGCCGTCCTCAATGTAGCTCTCTATCATCAAGCCCTTTACCATGCCGCGTATCTCCGAGGAGTGGCGCATGGAGTGGAGTATCTCGTTGGCAATGCGTATTTGCTCAAGGTACTTCTTGCCGCTGTTGGAATGGTTTGTATCAACTATGCATGCCATGTTTTGCAGACCCTTTTCCTGATACATATCGTACAGCAGCTTGAGATCCTCGTAATGGTAGTTCGGGATAGTCTGATCATGCTTGTTCTGCGCACCTCTGAGAATTGCGTGCGCCAGCGGATTTCCGTCGGTCGTTACCTCCCAGCCGCGGTAAATGAAGGTGTGACTGCTCTGCGCCGCACGGATAGAGTTCAGCATAATGGAAATAGTGCCGCTGGTGGGGTTCTTCATGCCGCAGGGACACTCCATGCCGCTTGCGGTAAGGCGGTGCTCCTGATCCTCGACGGAACGTGCGCCGACTGCGACATAGCTCAGTATATCCGACAGATAGCGGTAGTTTTCGGGATAAAGCATTTCGTCTGCGCATACCAACCCGGTTTCCTCGATAGCACGGGTGTGGAGCTTACGAACCTGTACCAGTCCCTCCAGCATATCCTCTCCCTTGGTGGGGTCGGGCTGATGTATCATGCCCTTGTAGCCCTCGCCGGTGGTTCTGGGTTTATTGGTGTAAATTCTCGGTATTATGATTATCTTGTCCCTTACCTGCTCCTGCAGCCTAGCCAGACGGCAGGTATAATCCATCACGGAATTTTCGTTATCCGCAGAGCAGGGGCCGATTATCAGCAGGAACTTGTCTGATTTACCCGTGAATACATCGGCGATCATTGCGTCGCGCTCCGACTTTATCGCCTTTATCTTATCGTTCAGCGGATAAAGCTCCTTTATCTCCTGCGGTATCGGGAGCTTTCTGCGAAAGTTCATTGACATTTATATTTATCTCCTTCTTTTGAAGCATTCCGAAAGCTATTATAACATCAATATCGGAAATTGTCAAGCAAAAACAATCGCTTCAAGCAATAAAATAAGGCTGCGTTTAAGAAAGCAGCGGCATTATCAAACCTTTTCGCCGACATTCCGCTTTCCGACAAGTATTTTCTCAACGGGCTTTCGTGTGAGTTTATTCCAGAATTTCACTACAAAGCCGGTGAGCAGCGCCGAAATGACCGTGCCCTCTCTTGTGCCGACAATCCGCATATCGAAGAATATCAGCGACAATACCACCGCCATGACAACGCAGGAAATATCGAACACCACCTTGACATTGCCGAATTCCTTGTGAACGGTATCGGATATCGCCTTGACAAACGCTTCTCCCGAGTTCATTACAACGTTTGCGATAACGGAAAGCGCAATTCCGAAGCCCACCACCACCGTTCCGCAAAGCACCAGTGCCAGCTGCGCGGCATAATTCTCCGGCTTCAGGAACGAGAATACCCACATGCCGAAATCGGTGAACCACCCGAAAAGAAAAGACAGCGGCACTTGGATAAGCTGTATCCACTTGAAGCGCTTTCGCAGAATAAGTATCTGTCCGAGAATAAGCACACAGTTCCATATTATCAGCCAGCTGCCCAGTGACAGAAACGTGAACTTCTCGCTCATGACGTTTGCCACCGAGGATATCGGGGATACTCCGAGTTCGCCCTTTTTGGTTATCGCCACGCCCATCGCCGAAATAAACAGGCTTATCACAAACAGCGCATAGCGCTTGAAAAGCTCCTTTGCAGGAATTAAAGGTTTTCTCTTATCTGTTTTTTGCATTTTCTGCTCCTTGTTCCACACATTAATTAAGGGCTATCGGTACAGCCCACAGATTTTATTCAAAGCCGACAAATCGCACCGCTGCCGCAAAGCCCGGTCAGCTTTGCACAACACTGCTCCTCCCGTTCGACAGGCAAGAGATTTTTGTGCAAAGCCGTACGCCGGGCGATACGGGCAGCATGACGGAATTGTTTTTCGGCGATTTTTACAGTACCCTTGAAAGGAAATCTCTGAGCCTTGGGTTCTTCGGGTCTGTGAATATCTCTTCGGGAGTACCCTGCTCCTGTATGTTTCCGTCAGCCATGAACATCACCCTGCTTGCCACCTCACGGGCGAAGCCCATCTCATGGGTCACCACTATCATCGTCATGCCGCCGTCCGCAAGCCTCTTCATCAGCTCAAGCACCTCGCCCACCATTTCAGGATCCAGCGCCGAGGTCGGCTCATCGAACAGGATTACGTCCGGGTTCATTGCAAGAGTGCGCGCTATGGCGATACGCTGCTTCTGACCGCCCGAAAGCTGCGACGGATACGCCTCCGCCTTATCCGAAAGCCCCACCATCGCCAGAAGCTCGTCCGCACGCTTGTCCGCCTGCTCCTGCGTCATCAGCCTGTGCTTCACCGGCGCAAGGGTGATATTTCTGCGGATAGTCAGGTGCGGAAACAGGTTGAAATGCTGAAATACCATGCACATCTTCATGCGGACTTCGTTCAGTTCCCTGCCCTTTGCAGCGGTGATGTCCTTTCCCTCAAATTCTATTGTTCCCTCCGTGGGCTGCTCCAGCAGGTTAAGGCAGCGCAGGAAGGTGCTTTTCCCAGAACCCGACGGGCCTATCACCACCACCTTTTCACCCTTTTCTATTGTCGCAGTGATACCGTTGAGAACCACCAAATCGCCGAAACTCTTTTTAAGATTATTTACGCTTATCATTCGATAATCTCCTTTCAAGACGGTTGACCAGCGCAGTAAGCCCCATTACCATTACAAGGTAGATGAGTGCGACTGCAATCAGCGGCAGAAATGCCTCGTATGTCTGCGAACGGATAGTGTCGCCGCCCTTTGTCAGGTCGTTCAGCGCAATATAGCCGGATACCGAGGTTTCCTTGAGAAGAACTATCGCTTCGTTTCCGAGCGCCGGGAGAATATTTCTCAGAGCCTGCGGCAGAATAATGGATATCATAGTCCGTGCATAGCCGAAGCCCAGAGAATATCCCGCCTCGTACTGTCCCACGTCAACCGACATTATACCGGAGCGCACTATCTCCGCAACATACGCCGCAGAATTAAGCCCGAACGCAATGACCGCAACAAATATCTTGCTGATATTCACGGAACTGAATACAACGAAGTATATTATCAGCAGCTGTACAACCATAGGCGTACCCCTGATTACCGTCAGATAGAGCTTACAGATGATGTTTGCGAGCTTGAACCGCCCTGTGCGCTGGTTGGTGGAGCGTATCACGGCAATGACAAAGCCGAGCACAACGCCGATAATTATTGCCAGACACGTGATGAGAAGCGTTGTGCCAAGTCCCTGTGCGAGATATACCCAGCGGTTCTTTTCGAAGAATGTGCTTTTTATCTTGTCGAGAAAGCCCTGCGAAGCGGCGCTTCCGCTCTTTACAACAATAACCTGACTGGCGGAGGCATAGCTGTCGGAGAAGTTCACGTTTTTAAGTCTGTCCTCCGTGACGGTCATTCCGGAAACGCCCACGTCCGCCTTTCCGGAGTCCACGGCGGCGATGATGGAGTCGAACGCCATGTCGTCAATGACAAGCTCCCTGCCGAGAATATCGCATACGGCTCTCATCATGTCGATATCGAAGCCAACGATATTTCCCTCCTCCTTAAATTCATACGGAGCAAATTCGGCGTTTGTCGCCATTACCAGCTTTCCGTTATAGACTGTTCCCTCGGGGCTTTCATAGGGGTGCTTGCCGTATTCCTCGTCCTCCTCGTCCACGAGCCAGTTCCGGCTTATAAGGTCGAGAGTGCCGTTGTCGCGCAGCAGTGCCAGTGCGTCGTTTATCTGCCGTGTAAGCTCGTCGTTGTCCTTCTTTATCGCAATGGCGTAATCCTCGACAGCAAACGGGTCGGGTAGTATCGACAGGTCTGGATTTTTGCCGACGAAATATTTCGCCGGAGAAGAGTCTATAAGCACGACGTCTACCTTTGACTGCTTCAGCGCTTCAATAGCGTCGGTAGCCTTGTTGTACTTTTCGACCGTCGCACCCTCGATTTCCTCGGCGTAGGTCATGCCGGTGGTTCCCATCTGTACTCCGATGGTCTTTCCCACAAGATCCTGTGCGCTTGTCACGGCGTCGGAATTGTCCGAGGCCTGCCGTGCGCCGCAGCCGGATATCATGCATACTGCGAGCAGGAGCATGAATGCAGACAATGCTGCCGCTAATTTCTTCATGACAAAATTCTCCTTCTTTTTTACTTATGTGTTTTCTGTTTTTGGTTGTCGGATATGTGCGGAGGAAAACCGAGTTTTCCGTATGCACAAGGACATTGTAATCTATAATAGACGCTCTGCGTTTATTATAGCAGAAATCTCAAGGGAATGCAAGATAATATTCGGAATATTGCATAAATGCTCCTCGCAATGCCAAATCGGTTTCTTTAATCGACGGCGGAGTTTGTATTTTTGGGATATTACGAATGCTGTTTCGGCAAAATGCACAAAAAACAATGGCGTTTTTTTTTGAAAGTCTGCAAATTATTTTTCATAAACACCTTGATAAAATCGGGAATTTTTAGTATAATGAATATGTAATGATATGTCTGTAAGCATATCAGCTGCTCAGATGACGGGTTTCCGCCATGCAGAGCAAATAATTATTTCTCAGGAGGAATATTCCAATGGCAGATGTTAAAGTTGCAATTAACGGCTTTGGCCGTATCGGACGCCTTGCGTTCAGACAGATGTTCGGTGCCAAGGGCTACGATGTAGTAGCTATCAACGACCTGACCAAGCCCTCTATGCTTGCTCAGCTCCTCAAGTATGATACCGCTCAGGGCGGTTACTGCGGCAAGATCGGCGAGAACCTTCACACAGTTACCGCTGATGACGAGGCAGGTACAATCACCGTTGACGGCAAGACCTTGAAGATCTACGCTATGGCAAAGGCTAACGAGCTTCCCTGGGGCGAGATCGGCGTTGACGTAGTTCTGGAATGCACAGGCTTCTACTGCTCCAAGGAGAAGTCACAGGCTCACATTGACGCAGGTGCCAAGAAGGTAGTTATCTCCGCTCCCGCAGGCAACGACCTCAAGACCATCGTTTACTCTGTAAATGAGAAGACCCTGACAGCAGATGACACTATCATCTCCGCTGCTTCCTGCACCACCAACTGCCTCGCTCCCATGGCTAAGGCTCTGAACGATTATGCTCCTATCCAGTCCGGTATCATGAGCACTATCCACGCTTACACCGGCGACCAGATGATCCTTGACGGTCCCCACAGAAAGGGCGACCTGAGAAGAGCAAGAGCAGGCGCTGCCAACATCGTTCCCAACTCCACCGGTGCTGCTAAGGCAATCGGTCTGGTTATCCCTG
>CAYRLM010000138.1:0-6589 GCA_964425035.1 uncultured Ruminococcus sp. | reverse complement strand
AGTTACACTGTTAGGTATTGTGACAGATGTTAAACCGGTACAGTCCTTAAATGCATAGTCGCTGATGTAAGTCACACTGTCCGGTATCGTGACAGATGTCAGACCTGTACAGCCCGAAAATACCTCCTTGTCGATTTCAGTCACGTTGTCCGGTATTACTACATCTGTTGCAGATTTAACGCAGTAAACCAAAACATTATCTTTAACCTTCAGTCCGTCAATATTGTCAGGATTATTGATACTGAAATAAAGATCTTCAATGTTGTCTTGCGTGTAAGTTTTTCCTTTGAAGGTGGCTTGTATATATTTGCAGTAACAAAATGCGGAATCAATCGATGTTACGCTGTCAGGAATTGTATATGTAAGATTTGTATTGTTATAATAGCCCACAAGTGAAATTGAAGTTACACCATCTTCTACATACACAGATTCAACACTTCCGTTAGGTGTAGGCTGTGTACCCGCCGTAATCCCCAACTCCGGAGTAATATTGTAATACTTCAAATAACGTTTATTCAAAGATATCTTCTTTAACGAATCCGGAATAATCAGCTCTGTTATATCTGCGTCACCAAGGTCTGCGGAAACAACAGGCTCGCCGTCAATTGTATCGGGAATCCTTACTTTTGGCGATGTTCCCTTATATTCCGTGATTGCCATGCCGCCGTCTTTGCCGCTGTATTCATACTTGAACTGTGAAACTGACGTAACATCAATATACGGAAGCACGTCAAACATTGACGGATATTCCTCCGAAGCGGTTTCGGCTTCTTCCTCCTCCGTCCAATTGTCGAAGATTGACGGAACCGTACTTGTGTATTCCGTTTCCGAATCGTTCATTGCGCTGTCGGAGTTTACGCTGTCAAGCTCTGATTGTAAGCGGTCGATTTCTGCCTGCAGGTCGCTTGCATTTTCCGAATCGCCGCACCCTGTGAGCGATAAAATCGCTATTGCCGCCGCAAGCGCAAAACTTATTTTCCTTTTCATTGTTAAATGTCCTTTCATGTTTTTTGGGGGAATTTCCTATCTGATTATACCACTAAATAACAATGTAAATCAATGTCGTTTATTGCCGAACAGTGACATTAGTTATATAAATAATGCACAAAAAATAACTGCCGGGCGAAAATCCCGGCAGAACCTTTGAATATAAAGAATGTGCGCTATCTGTTCCAATATTTGCGGTCAAGGCTGCGGAAGCTTATAGCCTGTGCGATATGCGCTTTACCGATATCCTCGCTCCCGGCGAGGTCGGCGCAGGTTCTCGCCACTTTCAAAATCCTGTCGTACGCCCTTGCCGAAAGCCCCAGCTTGTCAAAAGCGGCTTTCAGCATTTCCTCTGCGTCCGGGGTCAGCCGGCAGACCTCGCCTATGATATCCGGGGTAATGCCGCTGTTGTTCTTGACGGAAGTCCCGGCGAAGCGCTTCTTCTGGATATCCACCGCCGCCTGCACTCGCTGTGCTATTGCGGCGGAGCTTTCCTGCGGAATTCTGCGGCTCAGGTCGGAATATTCCACGGGCTTGACCTCTATCTGAATATCTATTCTGTCCAACACCGGCTGCGATATCCTGTTGAGATACGCCGTGACTTTCTGCGCAGAGCAGGTGCATTTTTTCACCGGGCTGCCGAAATTGCCGCAGGGACAGGGGTTCATTGCCGCAACAAGCATAACGTCGCAGGGGTAGCTCACCGAGCCGCTTGCCCGTGAAATAACTATATCGCCGTTTTCCAGCGGCTGCCGCAGAGCCTCCAGCACACGGCGGTCAAATTCCGGCAGCTCGTCAAGGAACAGCACGCCGTTATGCGCAAGGCTTATTTCACCGGGTCTGGGAATGCTGCCGCCGCCCACAAGTCCCACGGACGAGGCGGTATGGCTCACCGCACGGAACGGGCGCTCGGTAATAAGCGGCTCCGCCGGGTTTATTTCCCCCGCAACGGAATATATCTGCGTGGTTTCTATGCTCTCAGAAAAGGTTATCTCCGGCATGATTGACGGAATGCGCTTCGCCAGCATGGATTTTCCCGAACCCGGAGGCCCCAGCATGAGCAGATTGTGACCCCCTGCCGCTGCAACCTCTATTGCGGATTTAGCCTGAGCCTGTCCCATTACGTCCGCAAAATCCGCAAGGTGCTCCGCCGCACGGCGCTTCGGGACGTATTTTTCCTCGGGGGTAAGCCCCGTGCCGTGTTGCAGGAACTCGATTATCTGCGTGATATGCTCCGCACCGTATACGGTTATTCCGTCGGCAACGCTTGCCTCCTTTGCGTTGGCTTTCGGCAGGAACACACGCTTTATGCCGCTGCGTGCGGCGGTCAGCACCATTGAAAGAGCGCCGTTTACGGGCGAAAGCCCGCCGTTCAGCGAAAGCTCCCCGATGAATACGCTGTCGGAAAGGTCTGCGGAAATAACGCCGCCGAGCTTCATCAGGGCGGCTGTTATCGGCAGGTCGAACATAGAGCCGGATTTCCGCACGCTTGCCGGGGCGAGATTTACCGTAACCCGTCCGTTGAGCAGCTTCAGCCCGAGCTGACCGAGTACCGCACGGATACGCGCCTTGCTCTCCTGAACTGCGATATCGGGCATTCCCACAATGTCGAAAGTGGGCTGCCCCGGCGAAATACTTGCCTGAACGGTGACCATGAATGCGTTTAGCCCGAACAGACCTGCGCCGTTAATCTGACTGAACATTACCTATCCTCCAGTATAAGCTCGAAATTGTCTATATTGCGGTATTTCCCGTGCTTGAAGCCAACCTCGTGCAGCGTTCCGCACGGCAGAAAGCCGAATTTTTCGTGAAGCCGTTCGCTGGCTTCGTTTCCTGCGGTAATTACCGATACGACGCTGTGCAGCGTACCGGAGCTTTCGGCGGTTTTCAGCACTTCGGCTATCAGCGCCGTGGCAACTCCCTGCCTGCGGTATTCCTGCCCGACATATACCGAAAGCTCCGCAGTGGAGCGGAACGCTTCCTTGCTGCGGTATTCCGACAGAGAAGCGTATCCTGCCGGTACGCCGTTCACCTCCGCAGTCAGAATGAAATGCTCCGGGGTTGTGTGCAGGCTGAACCATTCCTCCCATTGCGGCAGGGTTTTGGGGTTGATGTCGAGGGTTGCCGCTCCGTTTATTACCTCATGGTTGTAAATTTCCAGCAGCGCCGGGATATCTTCTTTCCGGGCGGGTCTGACTATCATCGGGATACTTCCTTTCGCAAATTCTCTTAAATACTATTTTACATAACAAAGTGAATTTTGTCAATATGCGCCGCAAAATATTCTCTGTATTCGGCGGTTATTTTTTGTGCAACACACATATAAAATCAATGTTGCGGTTCGGCAATAAAAACATTGATTTATATCGTTATTTAGTGGTATAATTAGATATGATATACTAAAAGCACGAAAGGATGCTTAATAATGAATAAGGAATATAGGTTTGGCGTTTGAGGCGACGCAGAAACCTCGGTCAACTAGAGCAAGATAAGTGATGTAGCAGACAGCATACTGTCGGAGATTGAAAGCACAATCGCAACCGATGACTATGGCTGCGGTATCCAGATGACGGAATACAGTGTAGGAGCGGTTCATTCAGCGAAACCTGTTTTTATTATTGCAATTTTCCGTCTATTTTTCGGAATTTCTCAGCATTTCCGCCGCCCTGATGTCGGCAGGACACCACTCCACCGAGTTCAGCTCCGACGGCAGCACCCAGCGAATTTCCTCGTGAACGCAAAGCGTCGGCTCTCCCGAAACAAGCTCCGCTTCTATAAATGTGAAAGCAATGTCCCTGTCGGGATAGCTGTAAGCGTACTCGGCAAAAACCGAAATCGGACGGATTTCGACGGAAAGCTCTTCCCGTATCTCACGGACAATGCACTCAAATGCGGTTTCCCCCGCCTCAATTTTGCCGCCGGGGAATTCCCACAAATGCGCACAGCTTCCGTTCCCGCGTTTGCAGATGAGTATTTTCCCGTTTTGCCTGATAATTGCGGCTGTAACATTAAGCATGATTTCTCCTTATCCGACAAGCTTGTTTGTCTTTCTGAGGTATTTCGCAGGGATTGGTTTTTTGAGCCGCCACACAATGCTCATTGGCTTGCTCCCGACGCTGCTGACAAAATCCGCCGGCCCCAGAAACGTGTACGGCGCAGCGCCAAGCCTGTCGGTCTTGAATTCTCGCACGAAAAGCAGCGGCTTGTCGCCCGTTTCACGGTGGTGCATGTAACGCCGCCCCGTTGCGCTTTCGGGAGAAACAGTGCTCTGGCTCTGCCAGTGGAACGTGTTCTCGTCAATAGAATAGTCCTCGTACATCGTCGTCGGGGAGTACTGCTTCTCGGATTTATTCAGCGTCACAAAAAGCACGTCGATTTTCTTTTCGGGGAGATATTTCACGCCCTCACGAACCGTCGACGGCTTCAGAAAGTCCATTGCCGTAAGGATTTGGTCGCGCGAATAGGTGCAGTAAAGCTCAAGCGGACAGTCAAATCCGAGGTCAACCTCTTCGTCAACGAAATCAATCCTGTCGTAGCTGTAATACAGAATGTCAAGAATTTCTCCCAACATAACAGGCGCCGCCGCAATCTGCCCGAAGCCCTCAAGCATATCCGAAAAGCCGCAGTCCTCCCACGATTTCTGCCATATCGTGAACTGAAGCATGGTAAGCATTCTGAGCTGCTTTTCGGTTAAATCCGAAACCGTGTATCTGTCAATTTTCGGAAGATAGTCAACAATAAATTCTATCCAGTGTCTGGAATTTATTGCACAAATTCTCGGCAGCGCCTTTGTGACAATCTCCTCGACAGCCTCGCTGAAATCCTCGTGCGCTCCCGCTTTTTCCGCAAGACGAGAGAATGAGCTTTTGGTGCGGTATATTTCGCTTATGTCAAGATGATAGTAGGACAGAAAATTCTCCAGCGTGAGCGACTTTCCGGTGTCCTCCGAAAAGCTCGCCATTCGTGAAATTATTGCGGTTCTGTTTCCGAAGGAATGCCTGATATTGTCGAGAATGTATTCCTCCGCCTGCCGCTCAAGCCTGAAATAACAGCCGTGCGGCAAAGACGTAAATCCGTTTCTAATCTCGCTTTGGACGCTTTTCCCCGTGTTTGAGAGCAGCGCGGAGAACTTCTCCTCAAAGTTGTATTTCTTGTGTGCCTGCCCGATAAAATCCAGCACAGTAAGGCAATCCTTCCCGTCGCACAAACGAAGTCCTCGTCCGAGCTGCTGCAAAAACACCGTGAGGCTCTCGGTCGGGCGAAGGAAAAGAATGGTATTAATCTGCGGAATATCCACGCCCTCGTTGAAGAGGTCCACCGTGAACACAAAATGAATTTGCCCCTCGGAAAGCCGTTTGTTTACAGTGCGGCGCTGCTCATCACGACTGTCGGAGACAAGAAATTCCGACGCAATTCCCGCCTCGTTGAACTTTCGGCTCATGTACTCGGCGTGTTCCTTTGAAACGCAGAAGCCAAGCCCTTTCACGTCGGAAATGTCGGTAACGTAACGGCGAAGCTGATTTATGACAAGCATAACTCTCATGTCGTTTCCCGTATAAGCGCCGGACAGTGCGCTGCGCTCATAGCCGCCCCTGCTCCATTTGATATCGGAAATATCCACGCAGTCCGCAACGCCGAAATAGTGGAACGGACACAGCAGCTTTCTGTCAATCGCCTCGGGCAGACGGATTTCGGCGGCAATCCTGTTGTCAAAATAGTCGAGAATGCTTTTTCCGTCCATTCGTTCGGGAGTTGCCGTAAGTCCGAGGAGAATTTTCGGGCGGTAATATTCCAGAAGCCGCTGATATGTCGGCGCAGCGGCATGGTGAAATTCGTCCACGATAATAAAGTCGTAAAAGTCCGCAGAGGTTATTTCCGTCAGCGTTCGGGAATTAAGCGTCTGCACCGAAACAAAAAGATTGTCGAGCGACTTTGGCATATTCCCTCCGACAAAAAGCTCGCCGAAATCCGCATTGTGTAGCACTCCTCGAAATGTTTTCAGGCTTTGCCGCAGAATTTCCTCCCTGTGTGCGACAAAAAGCAGCCGACAGGGTTTCCCTGCGTTTTCGTTTCTGAACCTGCGGTAATCAAATGCGGAAATCACGGTTTTACCCGTGCCTGTTGCCGCAACCACAAGATTTCTGTATTTTCCCCTGATTTCACGCTCGGCTTTCAGGCGGTCGAGAATTTCCTGCTGATAAGGATACGGATAAATGTCAAAAGAATATGTATTATCTGCACCGTCTGCGTATTTTTCCGCAATAAGAGCCTGCTCGAGCTTTTCCTTCTCGCCCTCGGAATAAACGGAGAACTCCCTGCTGTTCCAATAGCTCTCAAATGTTGCGGAAATTTTTGCGATAGTTGACGGCTGGTCGTGGGCGGTTATTTTCAGGTTCCATTCAAGTCCGCTGGTTATTGCGGCATTGGACATATTCGACGAGCCGACATATGCGGTTGTAAAACCGGTGTTGCGGTAAAAAACATATGCTTTTGCATGAAGCCTTGTGCGCTCGGTGTCGTAGGAAACCTTTATTTCCGCACCGGTGAGCATTCTCAGCTCCTCGACGGCTCTTGCGTCGGTCGCTCCCATATACGATGTCGT
>CAYRLM010000137.1:0-6608 GCA_964425035.1 uncultured Ruminococcus sp. | reverse complement strand
TATGGTCTGCGAATAGGGGGAAAACTCTTGTTTTCCCCCTTACCCCTTTAGCGCTCCATTGGCGTTAAGCGGCGCTTTGCGCCGAGTGCGGGGCTCTGCCCCGCCCCCGCCAGCCTTTTGAAAAAGGCTGGACCGAAAACTTTTATCCCGCTGCGGCGGGGTTTTCGACAAGCTGACCGCTGCATTCCTATTTGTTTGAAATGCAGCGGTCTTTTTGTAGAAAAATTATGGCAGCGGCTTACGCTTTATGCCGATTACTTTACGATGTATTCCTGTATCTGGTCGAGGAAGTCGCCGCAGTCGTCGCTGTGGATATTAAGGGTCAGCTCCTTGGAGAGGTCAAGGCTGAAAATACCCATGATGGACTTTGCGTCAATGGCGTATCTGCCGGATATGATATCTACGTCATAATCGCAGCGGGATACAATGCTTACAAAGCTCTTAACGTCGTTGATTGTGTTGATGTTGATCTTTACTGTTTTCATAAAATTGCTTCCTTTCTGTAAGGCGTTTTGTTGTTCCGTCAATGAATTACGCTTGGAATTTTGTCACTGCCTCAAGCAGCTCGTCAGCCTTTGCGCCGTCGTCGCGGATAATAAATTCAAGCGGCTTCGCAAGGTCAAGGCTGAAAATACCCATGATGGACTTTGCGTCCACCGCATATCTGCCGGATACCAGATCGCTGTCAAATGCATAGCTGTTGGTAAGAGCCACAAATTCCTTCACATCTGCGATAGAACCGAGTTTGATTTTCATTTTCTTCATAGTCAGCCGCCTTTCTGTTGTTTATGTGCGTTTACGAGGGAATGTTCCCTCTGATAACAAGTATATCCTCAAACTGAAAAATAGTCAATAGCTTATTGCAAATTTCGGAATAATCAAGTATAATATTATTATATCAATATTTCGTTTTGGCTAAAATTACAAATACCGTCCGTTCAGCTGTACCGTATTGTGACGAACGGCGGTTTATCCTGTCGGAAAGGGGCTATCAATGACATTCAGCATAACTACTTTCGGCTGCAAGGTTAATTCCTGCGAAAGCGCAGCAATTCATGAGGCGTTCGTCAATGCCGGATACGTTCCGGCGCAGGAGGGAGCTGCCGCCGACATATGCATAATCAATTCCTGCGCCGTCACCGGGGTCAGCGTCAAAAAGGTGCGTCAGGCGGCGGCGCACTGCCGCAGCTTAAATCCCGACTGCGTGACGGTGCTTTGCGGCTGCTATCCGCAGGCTTATCCGGACGAGGCGGCGAAGGAATGTCCTGCCGACATAATCACCGGAAATGCGGATAAGGCTGCGCTGACGGAGCTGGTGGAGAAATTCCTGACGGAGCGGCAGAGGATCGAGTGCGTTTCGCCGCTGACACGGGAGTTTGACGAGCGTTCCTCGACTGCGGATCTTGACCGCACGAGGGCTTTCATCAAGATAGAGGACGGCTGCGACAGGTTCTGCACCTACTGCATTATACCCACCGCAAGAGGGCGGGTGCGCTCCAGAAAGCCCGAGGAAATCACGGCGCAGGCGCTTAGGGCGGCGGCAGCGGGAAATCGGGAGATAGTTCTCACGGGAATAAATCTCGGCTGTTACGGGGAGGATATAGGCTGTACTCCGGCAGACGCAGTTATGGCGGCGCAGGTTGAGGGGATAGAACGTGTAAGGCTCGGCTCGCTGGAGGCGGATACTCTCACAGACGAGGAAATAGAGCGCCTGCAAAAGTGCGAGAAGCTGTGTCCGCATTTTCATCTGTCTTTGCAGTCGGGCAGCGACGCAGTTTTGCGGCGCATGAAGCGGAGATATACCACGGAGGAATATTCCGTGCTGGCGGATAAGCTGCGGGCGGCGTTTCCGGGCTGTTCGATCACCACGGACATCATAGTGGGATTTCCCGGCGAAACCGATGAGGAATTTGCGCAGAGCATGAGCTTTGCGGAGAAGATAGGGTTTGCAAAGGTGCATGTGTTCCCCTATTCGATACGCAGGGGAACGGTTGCGGCAATGCGCACAAACCAGATAGTTCCCCAGGTGAAATCCGCAAGAGCAAAGGAAATGAACGCTCTCGCAGACAGACTGGAGCGGCAGTTCCTTGAGGCGCAGATTGGCACGGTTCAGACAGTGCTGATAGAAAAGAGGACTTCGCCGGAATACTGCAACGGATTTACCGATAGTTATATACCTGTCAGAATATACGGTGAGGATATACAACGGCATACGCTTGTAAAGGTGAAAATAACCGGGGCGAAAGGGAATTACTGCACGGGAACTACGGATTTTTGATTACCGATTTTTAAGGAGAAGATATGACAAGCAGCATAAAACAGCTTCTGGCGCTGGGGCCTATTCCGGCGGACGGGGAGCTTTCGGACGAGCTTTTCGAGAAATACGACAGGCTGTTGAATTTCAATCAGCCGCTGTCGTTTGACGACGCAGCGCAGCTGACCGGGCTGTTCTCGCCGGACTGCGACGGACTGAACTGGGCGCTGCTAAAGGCGATAGAAGCCGCATGCGGCACTGCCGAGGAGCTTCTTGAAATGGCCGACAAATGCGGTAGCGAGGAATACGCCGAGATTATGCGAAGCCATGCGCAGGAAAAGTGAAACGCAGAAAAATCTCATTTTGCCTGCGAAGCGGGCCGAATTAAGGCAGCAGTCGGCAAATGTGCGTGCCGACTTAATGCAAGGTGACAAATAAAAGGCTTGGAGGCGGCGGTATTTCGGCGATTACAAGTCTTGATTTTGTTTTGTATAAGTAGTATAATGTAAGTGATTGTTGCAGTGTTATGCTGTGGGACAAAATGTTGGAGGAAAAAAGATGGTTTATCGAATTTATGTGGAAAAAAAGCCGCAGTTCGCCGTTGACGGGAGCGCAGTTCTCGCCGACCTGAACGTGGCTCTCGGCATTACCTCTGCGGAGAATGTGCGTGTTATCAACCGCTATGACTGCGAGAAGCTGCCCGAGGAGAATTTCAGGGCGGCCGTTTCTACCGTGTTCTCGGAGCCTCCCGTTGACGAGGTATTCTATGAGCTGCCGCAGCTTGCTGCCAACGAGCGTATGTTCGCTGTGGAGTTCCTGCCCGGTCAGTTCGACCAGAGAGCGGATTCCGCTGCGCAGTGTATTCAGATGCTCTGCCCCGGCGAGCGCCCTGTTGTGAAATATGCGAAGATTTACATTATTAAGGGTAATATCACGGACGATGAGTTCGCACGCATAAAGCATTATCTCATCAATGCGGTTGAATCGAGAGAGTGCGGCTTCGACAAGTATGATACGCTTGAGGTGAAGTACACTATCCCGACAGCAGTTGAAACGCTGGACGGATTTATTGAAAAGAGCGACAAGGAGCTTGCGGATTTTGTCGTAAAGTACGGGCTTGCGATGGACAACGACGACATCAAGTTCTGTCAGGATTATTTCAAGAGCGAAAAGCGCAACCCCACCATCACGGAAATACGCATGATTGATACCTACTGGTCTGATCACTGCCGACACACCACCTTCGGAACAATCATAGACAACGCAGATATCAAGCCCTCCTACATTGCCGATACATATGCGCGGTACAAGGCTGACCGCCATGAGCTCGGCAGGGACGGAAAGCCGCTGTGTCTGATGGATATTGCCACCCTTGCCGCCAAGAAGCTGAAAAAGGACGGCATTCTGAAAGACCTCGACGAGAGCGAGGAGATTAACGCATGCTCCGTAAGGATAACCGTTGACGTTGACGGAAAGGACGAGGAGTGGCTGCTGATGTTCAAGAACGAAACTCACAACCACCCCACGGAGATAGAGCCGTTCGGCGGTGCGGCTACCTGTCTTGGCGGCGCTATCCGTGACCCGCTTTCCGGACGCTCTTACGTTTATCAGGCTATGCGTGTTACGGGCGCTTCCGACCCGCTGCTGCCCGTCGAAAAGACGATCAAGGGCAAGCTTCCTCCCAGAAAGATAACCACCACCGCCGCTGCCGGATATTCCAGCTACGGCAACCAGATAGGTCTTGCCACGGGGCATGTTGCGGAGATATATCACCCCGGATACATGGCTAAGCGCATGGAGATAGGCGCAGTTATCGGCGCTGCCCCTGCGGAGAATGTGCGCAGAGAGCGTCCCGCTCCCGGCGATATCGTCATTCTTCTCGGCGGACGAACCGGGCGTGACGGCTGCGGCGGCGCTACCGGCTCTTCAAAGGCTCACAGCGTGCAGTCGCTGGACACCTGCGGTGCCGAGGTGCAGAAGGGCAACGCTCCGGAGGAGAGAAAGCTCCAGAGATTATTCAGAAACCCTGACGCCACACAGCTTATCAAGCGCTGCAACGACTTCGGCGCAGGCGGCGTCTCCGTTGCCATCGGCGAGCTTGCGGACGGTCTGGAGATAGACCTGAACGCAGTTCCGAAGAAATATGACGGACTGGACGGAACGGAGCTTGCGATTTCCGAGTCGCAGGAGAGAATGGCGGTAGTGGTTGCGCCGGAGGACGCGGAAAAATTCCGTGCGCTTGCCTCCGCAGAGAATCTCGAATCCACGCCTGTCGCAGTGGTAAAGGCTGAGCCGAGGCTGCGCATGAACTGGAACGGAAAGACTATCGTCGATATTTCCCGTGAGTTCCTTAACTCAAACGGTGCCGAGAAGCACACCGACGTGGCGGTTCCGGAGGTTCGGGTGTCTTATTCCTCGGGCAGGAAGAACACCGCTGCCGACTGGGAGAGCATGGTGACAGATCTCAACATATGCTCGCAGAGAGGGCTGGTACAGCGCTTCGACAGCACTATCGGCGGCGCTACGGTGCTTATGCCGTTCTCGGGAAAGACGCAGCAGACCCCTGTTCAGGCTATGGCGGCAAAGCTGCCTGTGCTTGGCGGCAAGACAAATACCGCATCAATCATGGCGTGGGGCTTTGACCCGGCGGTATCCTCTCAGTCGCCCTATCACGGCGCTGTGTGCGCAGTTGTCGAGAGTATAGCAAAGGTTGTCGCTGCGGGCGGCACATATGAGCATTGCTGGCTGACATTCCAAGAGTATTTCGAGAGAACGCAGGGGAAGCCGGAGAGATGGGGCAAGCCGTTTGCGGCGCTTCTCGGCGCGTATCGTGCGCAGCTTGAGATGGGCTGCGGCGCTATCGGCGGCAAGGACAGCATGAGCGGCACGTTCGAGCATATAGACGTTCCGCCGACGCTGGTTTCGTTTGCCGTTTCCACCGCAAAGGCGCAGGACGTTATTTCCGCAGAGTTCAAGGCGGCAGGTCACAAGCTGGGATATATTGCTCCCGAGTACGACGGGAACGGTCTGCCGATATTTGAGAGCGTGAAGGAAGTATTCCGCACGGTGGAGAAGCTCATCAGGGAAAAGAAGGCGGTTTCCGCATGGAGCGTTGCGCACGGCGGCGCAGCGGAGGGCATATTCAAGATGTCGCTCGGCAACCGTATAGGCGCTAAGCTGGACAGACTTTCCGACGAGGAGCTGTTTACCCCGGTTTACGGCGCATTCATTCTGGAGCTTGACGGCGACGCAGAGGGCGTAAGGATTATCGGCGAAACGGTTTCCGAATATACGATAACAAGCGGCGATGTAAAGCTGGATACGGCTTCGCTCGAAAAGAAGTGGGACAGCGTGCTGGAACCGATATTCAAGGCGCAGCTGCCCGAAAAGGCCGCACCCGAAAAGATAGCCTACACAGGCGGCGGCACGCTCACTCATTCTTCGGCAAAAATCGCTAAGCCTAAGGTTCTTATCCCGGTATTCCCCGGAACAAACTGCGAATACGACATGGCGAACGCATTCAACACCTACGGCGGCGAGAGCGATATTTTCGTTATCCGCAACCTTTCCGCAAGGGATATGGAGGACAGCGTAAACGAATTTGCAAAGCGTATCGGGAACTCGCAGATAATCGCAATTCCCGGCGGCTTCTCGGGCGGCGACGAGCCGGAGGGTTCGGCAAAGTTCATCAATGCGTTCTTCCGCAATCCTAAGATAAAGGACGCAGTCGAGAATATGCTGTATGTTCGGGACGGTCTGATGATAGGTATCTGCAACGGTTTCCAAGCGCTCATAAAGCTTGGGCTGGTGCCGTTCGGGAAAATCGTTCCGCTGACCGCCGAAAGCCCCACGCTGACCTACAACACAATAGGCCGTCATCAGTCGCAGCTGACGCTTACACGCATATGCACGGATAAATCTCCGTGGCTCAGCTGCTGTAAGGTGGGCGATATCCACAATATCCCGATATCTCACGGCGAGGGCAGATTTGTTGCACCCGAGAGCGTTATAAAGCAGCTTATCGCAAACGGTCAGGTGGCTACGCAGTATGTTGACCTCAACGGAGAGCCGACAATGGACGTTGCATACAACCCGAACAGCTCCATGTACGCTATCGAGGGCATTATTTCCCCGGACGGAAGAGTGCTTGGCAAGATGGGTCATACCGAGCGACTGACGGAAAATGTTGCAAAGAATGTCGCAGGAAACAAGGAACAGCTTCTGTTCAAGGGCGGCGTGGATTACTTTGCGTAATATTTTTGCATGATATAACAAAAGGCGCACTTGTAAAAGTGCGCCTCAGCTTGTCAATAAAGTCATTTTCCGCAGGAAAATGACCAATTTTAATCCGTTT
>CAYRLM010000136.1:0-6655 GCA_964425035.1 uncultured Ruminococcus sp. | reverse complement strand
GACACGCTGGTAACTATCCAGATAGATATGCTGCTTGCACAGCGCTTCGGCATGGAGTATGTCGATGTAGACGGCACAAGAAAGAACCCGTATATAATCCACCGCACCAGCCTCGGCTGCTACGAGAGAACCCTTGCGTACCTGCTGGAAAAGTACGCCGGAGCGCTTCCGCTGTGGCTGTCGCCCGAGCAGGTTCGTATCCTGCCGATAACCGACCGTGCAAAGGAATATGCGGAGAGCATCGCAAAGCGCTTTGACGATATGGATATGCGTGTAACGGTAGATAACCGCAACGAAAAGATCGGCTACAAAATCCGTCAGGCACAGCTCGAAAAGATCCCCTACTTCTTTATACTCGGCGATAAGGAGGTAGAGGACAACACCGTATCCCTGCGTTCACGCAAGGACGGCGACCTCGGAGCCTCACCGCTTGAGGACGTTATCGCAAAGATAGTCAAGGAAAACGCAGAAAAGGCTAGATAATTACAGGGGACAATTTCCACATAGAAAGGTAATAACAAAATGGCTAATCAGCAGCTTACCGCAGAGCAGATGAAGGTATTCAACAAGGCTCTGGAGGACAGGATCACCGAAGCAAATCAGGACAAGACCAAGACCAAGTGGAAGAACGTTCTTCCGGATCTCATGGCAGCTGACGTATTTGCGGTTGCGGCATTGGGAGATAAAACCGACGCCAACGGAAACCGCCTGCTCAATGTCATGATGATGACCAACAAGGAAGGTCAGCAGATCATTCCGTTCTTCACCTCGCCTAACCGTCTGTCAGTGCTTGCAAACGCACAGCACAAGACCTTCAACTGCATGAAGATAAACACCACACGCCTGTTCAACGCCATCAAGGGCAGAACAGCCGTACTGAACCCCGGCTCGCCGTGCAGCAGAGTATTCACCCCGTTCGAGATGAACCTGCTGGTAATGGAAAACAAGGATCAGCTTGAAACAAAGCCCGCCCCCGAAACGACAGCAGCCCCGACCGACACCCTTGTCGAAGAATAAAAACAAGTGGGAGAGCGAACGCTCTCCCACTGTTATTTTTGTTTGTTGAAATTAAGCCTCGGAAGGAGCTCCAACAGGACATGTGCCGGCGCATGCGCCGCAGCTTACGCAGGTGTCTGCGTCGATAACATACTTGCCATCGCCCTCAGAAATTGCACCAACAGGGCAGCCCTCTGCACAAGAGCCGCAAGAGATACATTCGTCAGAAATTACATATGCCATATCACTATACCTCCAAAAAATAATACCGGGACAAAACCCGCCGTTGTGACCCCGGCACTCTGCCGTAAGTCTTTATACTATTGTAACATATTTTCAGAAAAAGTCAAGTGCTTTATAAAATTTTTTTGGTATTTTTCTCACAGATACAGTGTTTATGCGGTTTAAGCCGCATTTCCGCAAGCATTGCGAAGCATTTGAAGTTAGTCACAACTAATAAAATCTTCCCAACTCACACAAATTACAAAACCACCGAGCCCGTTGAAGCCCGGTGGTTTTCGCTTATTTATCCTCAAGCCCTTTAAGTGCCTTTGCCTCGTCACGGCTGATACGAACCTGACCGTCCTTTATGAGCTTAACGTCCGCCTTATTGACAGTGACGGGTACGTCGGGATTTTTGTCCAGCTGTACCTTCAGGATACCTGTCAGCAGATTGGTTTCGCACACCTTGCCCCTGCCCTCGGCGGTTTCGACGTAAGCCCCCACCTTCGGCGTGGTACGCAGGAACTCCTCGTAACAGTTCTGTTCGTATTTAAGGCAGCACATAAGCCTTCCGCAAGTGCCTGAAATCTTTGTCGGATTGAGCGACAGCGACTGCTCCTTCGCCATCTTGATAGACACCGGCTGAAACTCCCCCAGAAAACTGGAGCAGCAGAACGGCCTGCCGCATATTCCAAGCCCGCCAAGCATTTTCGCCTCGTCGCGGACGCCTATCTGCCGCAGCTCTATCCTCGTGCGGTAAACCGAGGCAAGATCCTTTACCAGCTCTCGGAAATCCACTCTTCCGTCCGAGGTGAAATAAAACAGTATCTTGCTGCCGTCAAAGGTGCAGTCCACGTCTATGGGCTTCATATCAAGCCTGTGCTGGGCAATTTTTGCGCTGAACACCTGCATTATTTCCTTTTCCTGCCGACGGCGCTCCTGAAGCTGCTTCACGTCCGCCGGGGAAGCCTTGCGGATAATGGTCTTGAGCGGAGAAACAATGGAGCTTTCAGGCACTTTCCTGTTGGTGAGAACTATCTCTCCGCACTCAACGCCGCGTGCCGTTTCTACCACAGCCATATCTCCCTGCGCAAACTCAACGCCGCCCGGCGCAAAATAATACACCTTGCCCACGTCCTTGAAGCGCACGCCGATTATCTCGGCCTCCGCATTCGGGTCTGCGGGAATTTTTTCTTTCTTGGGAATATTGTCCCTGCGCTCCTGTTTCGGCGCTCTGTCGCCCTGATTGCGGCGGCGCTCCGTCAAATCGTCAGTCATATTTCTTCCCCGCTCCTGCGGTCTGCGCTGGTCATCGGGGTGATTTGCACGGTGCTCCGTCAGGTCGTCCGGTATGTTTTTGGCGGGAATACCTGCCGCTGTCCTGTTATTTTCCTGCGCCGTCTTGTTCTTCGGCGCAATTTTTTCCGTAAAATAATTGTTGTCCATTATGCTCCTCTATCTAAATAAGTCTTGACGTAAGATAAGCCGAACACAGCGCCAGATTAAGGTTGGCAGCCGCAGCCCTTTCGTTTATCTCAAACACAGCCTCCAGCATAGCCGTCAGCCTGCCCTCGTCAAATACCGCCGCTATTTTTCGGGCCTCGTCCTTTCCGCAGGAATAAAGCTCGCCGCCGACCCTCACAGCCATTGCGTCACGCAGTATACCCGCGAAATACTCCAGCATTCCCGCATATTCCCTGCGCCCTGTCTGTTCGCCCAGCGACGCACACAGCAGGTAGGCATTGCGTGAAGCCAGCGCCGCCGCCGCACGCCGTGCATTGTCCATAAGCCTCAGCTCCGAGGGTATTTCCTCCTCCGGCTCTTCCTCGCCGCCTTTTTTGGAGCTGCGCTTTTTCTCCGGCTTTTCGGAAAGCCCCAACGCCTCCAGACATTTACCGATATTGCCGGACATCATATCGGAATATTCCCCGGCGATTTTCACGTCAACGCCATATTCGCTGACAAGACACTCCCGACATTTCTCCGGCGGACAATCGGGTATACGGAATTCCGCAACCCTCGAACGGATAGTGGTGAGCAGACCGTCGGCATTCTCGCACAGGAAGATGTATTTTACCCAAACCTCCGGCTCTTCGATATTCTTCAGCAGCGTATTCTGCACCTGTGCGGACATATCCTCCGCCTTGTCGAAAATATATATTTTAATGTCGCCGTCGTTCGGCTTTACCGCAACGCTCTCCATGAATTCGCGCAAATCCGTTACGCCGTTTCTGGTGGTAAGCGAATATTTTCCGCCCACCTCGCCGAGAACATTTATCACGTCAGGGTGAGCGCCTTCGTTTATTCTCGAACATGCGGAGCAGCTCTCGCACGGCTCGGGGCCGCACATGAAAAGCTTCGCTATGAATTTTGCGACAGTCATCTTTCCGCTGCCCCGTTCTCCTGTCAGAAGTATCGCATGGGGAAGCCGATTTTCCGCCGCCGTATCCGCCAGCAGTTCCGCCAGCCTGTCTTTACCGTAAAGCCGCATTATACCTTCTCAAATCTTTCTATATCGGTCACGAAAATGGTAGCGCCGCCGACGGAAACCTCTACCGGGAAGCTGGTATAGTTGCTCAGCCCATAGCTTGCGGAATTAGGCACAAACTGCTTGCGCTTGTGGCTGTGCTTGGTGATTATGCCGATAACCGTATCAACCTGATTGTCCTGCGAGCATATCATGAACGTGGTATTTCCCGCCATGAGAAATCCCCCGGTGGAAGCGAGCTTAGTCGCCTGAAAACCGCTCTGTGTGAGCGAAGACGATACCGAATGGCTGTCGTCGTTATTAATGATAGCGAAAATCAGCTTCATTATAATTACCTCCTAAAACAACTCGCCGCAAAATCCCCGTCAGGTCAACGCAGGAGCTCGCCTTTTAAGCTGCGGCAAAAAACGGATAACAACATAATTTTTTCGGACAACCCGAATTGTTCCAAGCCGAAAACATAAATTTTCATTCAGCTTATTGAAAAACTTAGTTTAGGCGGCGAAGCCGACAGTGAGTGCGCGCAGCTGGGATGTTCGGCGGAAAAGTCCCAACGGGACTTTTTCGACGGTTTAATTTTCATTATCTATTATACAGCATATCCGCAAAAAATGCAATGTTTTTTTCACCCTTAATGAAATATTCGCCCAAATCCGGCACAGAATAATCCTAAATAACTATCGAACCCAACAAAACGGAGAAGCCATGAACAAACGAAACGCCAAAGCTCCCCACACCGACCTTGCCTGTGAAAGCTCACGGCTGATATCCGACGCAGACGGAGCAAGAACAATAAGCCGAAGCATAGGCGGCGTAAATATCACCGATATACGCATACCGGAAGGCTCTCACGCAAAGCTGCGCCCCGGACGATATATCACCCTTGAAGGCGACCCTTCCGGGAATGCGCTCCCGGCATTGCTTCGCAGGGCGCTGGAACAGCTTCTCCCGCCCATGGGGAAAATACTCGCCGCAGGTCTGGGAAATCCCGATATCACACGTGACAGTCTGGGAGCAATGACAATCCGCAGACTTGTTCCGCAGACAGGAAGCCGCTATTCCCTCGCCGCAGTTGAAACCGACGTAGCCGCACGCACCGGAATTGAAACCGTGAGCCTTGTAAGGGCGGCAGCAGGGGAAATAAACGCCGCCTGCGTAATAGCGGTGGACTCTCTCAGCTGCACCTCGCCTCTGCGCCTGTGCAGGACAGTCCAGCTTTCCACCGCAGGAATTACCCCCGGTTCGGGAACCGCCGCACCCCGCCGTGAATTGTCGCACCGCTCCGTAGGTGTTCCGGTGATAGCCCTCGGAGTTCCCACCGCCCTCAGTGTAGAAGCGCTCACCGGCAGCAGCTCCCACCGTGGACTGCTTGCCGCCCCGTCGGACGAGGACGTTCAGCTGCGCCTTTGGTCGTATTCCCTCGCCGATGCAATAAATTCCGTTGTGCGATAATAAGGCAGCGCCGCACAATCAGAGGTGCTGCTAAACCGTGGAAAACCCCGCCGCAGCGAAATAAAAGTTTTCGATCCGACCTTTTTTAAAAGGCCGGCGGGGACGGGGCAGAGCCCCGCACTCGGCGCAAAGCGCCGCTGACTGTGCGAATATTGCCTTATTTTTTTCCGTTCCAAAAAACGTCTTGATTTTTCCTCTCGTTTTTTATATAATAGTATAAAGGCAGCACCCATACGATTGGCATTCATTGCTGCCCATAGGCAATACCACACAGTCAACACCCCGTAATATCTCGCGGCAGTTACCATGTGCGACAGAATTGGTTTCAACAGATGAAGGGAGTTAAACCTATGAGATCATTCCGACATCTATATGCCGCAGCAGCGCTTTTACTGCTCCTTACCGGCTGCAATCTTGAAAACGAGCTTTCCGAGCCATATTTGTCGGAAGCGCCGCCAAGCACATCTTCCCCTGCAACCTCGGACGAAGCCTCTGTCGAAGAAATCTCCACCGCCGATTTTGAGCCTGCCGAGCCGCTTGAACCCGACGATGTGATACCTGCGGCAGTACAGACCCCAAAAATAGAGGGCAGCCGCCTTACATATTCCATAAGCAACGTCTATTCCGGCGGAGAATACTTCACCGTTGTCGTTTCCTGCATAAAGCTGCCCGAAACCACCGAAGCCTCCGAGCTTGAAACCACCCTCATAAACGGGGATATTTACGGCGATTTCCGTCTGGAGCTTATGCAGCGGGACGAAATAATAGACACCCTGAAAATCAACGTACCCCGCGATGACAGCTTTCTCATCTTTGAGAACCTGCTGAAAAATCTGACATACGGCTGCGAGCTTATCTCAAATATGCGTGATTTTCAGGCAAGCGAGTATCCCGACCTTATACGGCTTGACTTCACCATGCTCAACGAGGTGGAGGTTCCGCAGTACGCACGTTATTTTACGGTATCCGACAAAAAGCTGACGGAAGTCCCCGTATACGAAAACGGCGCAGAAACCGCCCCCTACGGCACCCATATAGAGCCGCAGTCGGCAGGTCTGATGATACAGCACATAGTAGCCAAGGAATACGGAAGCTACACCGTAAAGCAGTACGAATACACCTTCGACCCCATAGCGCTTACCATAACCCGTAAAAGAGTACGCTACACCGGATACAACTGACAAAGGACATAACCATGACAGACAAGGAAGAATTCATAAAGATATACACGGAAAACATAACCCGAGAGGGCGCAGACAAGCTGCTGGATTTTCTGGAAAACAAAAGCGACTTCTTCACCGCCCCTGCAAGCACACGCTATCATAACGCTTTCGAGGGCGGACTTCTGCGGCATTCACTCAACGTATATCATTGTCTGTGCGCATATCTCGAGCGTGAGCGTGTAAAGAACGAGTATCACCTGAACGCCGGCGCTGAAACAACCGCAATAGTGGCATTGCTTCACGACGTCTGCAAGGTGAATTTCTACCGTGTAGG
>CAYRLM010000135.1:0-6927 GCA_964425035.1 uncultured Ruminococcus sp. | reverse complement strand
CCCGCCAGCCTTTTGAAAAAGGCTGGACCGAAAACTTTTATTCCGCTGCGGCGGAGTTTTTTTGACAAGCTAAAATTTCTTCTTTTTGTTCAGAAAAGGGGAGATTTTTTGCTTTTCGCATTGGCTTTGAGGTTACGATTGTATTTTTACAAGTCAAAATTATGGTGTGTTATAATATATACAGGGGCAAATCTAAAAACGATTTTTTAGAAGCAACCTATAACCAAAATCGCCGTTAAAATTCGGTGAAAAGAATGTGAGGTAATTTCAATGAAAATAATCAGATTGATTTCCATGGCGGCAGGTGTCGCAGTGCTTTCTTCGGTGCTTGCATTGACAGGCTGCAGCTCGGACGAAAATGTACAGTATGTATCAATGTATACAACAGACGGCGGAAATCCTGTCGGAAAGATTATATATACGCAAACAGCTTCCGGCTTGTCCATCACTGATTTTACAACGGCTGAAATGGGTGTCATCATTCCCGATGAGATAGACGGCGAGGAAGTTGTGGAAATAGCCGACAGTGCGTTCAGCTCCAACGGAGAGCTGGTAGTTGCGGTTATCCCCGACGGCGTTACCTCTGTCGGCAAAAGCGCTTTTATTTCAATGAAAAAAGTGTATTGCAGCAATCCCGATAAGGTGACCTGCGACAGCACAAGCTTTGCCAGCGGCGTCAGCCTGTCCTCGGGTTTTAATGATGATGGCAGTATTTATTTCTGTCAGGGCGAATATAAATACAAGGAACTCGAAACCGGAGGAATAGCGATTACGGGTTTTGAGCCGAATATCATTGCGGAAATACCCGAGGAACTTGGAAATGTGACAAGCATAGGCGATTATGCATTTAACGGAGCAGATGAAATCGACGGCTTTGTTGATTTCCCCGCCACTGTGGTAAAAATAGGCAGCCATGCGTTTTATAACTGCACAAGCCTTTCCCACATAACCGTTAATGGAAGCGCCGCAGAGGAAGGCACAGCCGACCTTGCCGCTGTGACGGAGCTTGGCGACTGGGCGTTCGGCGGCTGCGAAAAGCTTACAACCGTGAAGCTGTCAGACTCGCTGAAAACCATAGGCGATGGCACATTCTCACGCTGTGATAGGATAAGCGAGGTTGTCATTCCGGCAAGTGTAGAGAGCATAGGTACATATGCGTTTGACAATTGCTCATCGTTACAGAATATCAGCATTTCCGAGGGCAACAAGAGGTACTGCGACATTGACGGAGTTCTGTTCAACAGAAACGCAACCGAAATATTAAAGTTCCCGGAGGGAAGGTCGGAGGATTACACTATTCCCAACAGCGTAAGGGTGATAGGCGTAACCGCTTTCAGAAACCTTGACAGCCGGATAACCATTTCAAAGAAGGTATCACGGATAGAAACCAGAGCGTTCATGGGTTCATCTTCCGATTCGCTGAGGAATATGGCGATACCGTTCTGTGAAATGGATACCCCGATACTGTCAGACAGCCTGACGACCGACTTCAACGAATCCCCAAAAATGAGCGAACTGGTTCATTGAACGGCATAACAAAGATCTCCTCTTTCCGCAGCGGAAAGAGGAGAAGTTTTTTATTCAACCTCGGTAAACATCGGTATCTGCTGAGTAATGCAGTGGATATTGCCGCCGCCTATCAGGATATCTCTGGCGTACACCGGGATTACCCTGCGGTCGGGAAAAAGCCGCTGCAAGGTCTGCCGTGCGGGTTCGTCCGCAGGGTCGTTGAAGAACGGCATGACAACGGCGCCGTTGGATATGTAGAAATTGACGTAGCTTGCGGCAAGACGTTCTCCGGGTGTGCGAGTCGGTTCAAAATCCATAGTGTCAAGACCGGCGCATTCCTCTGCGGTGATAGTGACGGGCTTCGGCAGAAGGAGCTTATGCACCTTGATTTTGCGCCCCCGTGCGTCGGTGGAGTTTTCAAGTATCTCAAGGCAGGAGCGCGAAAGCTCGTACTGTGGGTCTGAGGTATCGTCCGTCCACGCCAGCACCGCTTCTCCCGGCTTCACAAAGGCGCAGATATTGTCCACATGCTCGTTGGTTTCATCGTTGAAGATACCTCGTTTCAGCCAGATGACTTTTTTTGCTCCGAGGTATTCCAGAAGCTTTTCCTCTATTTGCTGTTTAGACATTTCGGGATTGCGACCACGGCTAAGAAGGCAGGCTTCCGTCGTGAGCACAGTACCCTCTCCGTCCGAATGTATCGAGCCGCCCTCCAGCACAAATCCGGAAGCGTCATACATGCTCTTGTCGTATAGGTCGCATAATTTGCGTGCCATTTTGTCGTCAAGATCCCACGGAAAATACAGTCCGTCGTGAAGTCCGCCCCATGCGTTGAAGCTCCAGTTTACGCCCCTGATGACAGAGCCGTCGGTGACGAACGTCGGGGCGTAATCCCTCGCCCAACTGTCGTTGCTGCTCATTTCCACCACACGGATATGCGGCGGCAGCATACGCCGTGCGTTCTCATACTGCTTCGCACCGGCGCATACCGTTACTCTCTCGCTCTCCGCAATGGCGGTGCAGACCTCAACAAATGCTTTTCTGGCGGCATATGCGCCGTACTGCCATGAGTCTGAGCGTTCCGGGAAAATGAGTATGCAGCCGTAATGCGGTGAAAATTCCGCAGGCATGTAAAAGCCGTCCTGCTTTGGCGTTGTGTCAAGTACTCTCATTACGTTACCTCTCGGTGATTTTGCCGTACATTTCAGGACGTCTGTCACGGAATACTCCCCAGCTTAGGCGCATGTCGCGAAGCTCGTCAAGATCGAAGCTGTGGGTGAGTACCGCGTCGCTTGTGCGGTCGGCACACTCCGCTATTGCGCCTGTGTTGTCTGTGATAAAGCTGCTGCCGTAGAAGGTGAGCGAGGAGGACTGGTTCTGGTTCTCGCTGTCGGGGGAAACCGTTTCGGTGCCGATACGGTTTGCGGCTATCACCGGCATAAGATTTGCCGCCGAGTGACCCTGCATACAGCGCTGCCAATGCGGCATACTGTCACATTCAAGCACGGGCTCGGAGCCTATCGCAGTGGGGTAGAGCAGAAGCTCCGCTCCCATGAGCGCCATGCAGCGTGCCGCCTCGGGGAACCATTGATCCCAGCAGATACCCACGCCGATTTTTCCGAAGCGTGTGTCCCATACCTTAAAGCCCGTGCCGCCGGGGGTGAAATAGAATTTTTCCTGATAGAAATGATCGTCCGGAATATGCGTTTTGCGGTAAATTCCCATGACAGAACCGTCTGCGTCTATCATGGCAACGCTGTTGTACAGCACGTTTTCGTCCTGTTCATAGAAGCTTACGGGAAGCACGACGCCAAGCTCGGCGGCAATCCTGCGGAAATGCCGCACCGCCGGGTTTTGGTCTGCCGGGGCTGCCAGCTTATAGCTGTCGTAGCGCCGTTCCTGACAGAAATATCGGTTCTCGAAAAGTTCGGGCAGCAGAATAATGTCAGCTCCCTGCGAAGCCGCCTGTCGTACAAGTTCTTCCGCTTTTTCTATGGATTTCTCCGGGCTGTCGGGTACGGACATCTGGATAGCCGAAGCTGTGATATTACGCATAAAATACTCCTTTTTCGTAAAAAACAGCGCCGTGTTAGATTCCGGCGCTGTTTTATGGCAATTTGATAACGCCACTGCTTTGTGTGCGAGGACTTTTGATCTATAACGCCCTGCGTTTATTATATCATAGCAGCAACGCACTGTCAAGTCCGCCGCTCTTTGTGACCTCCTGTTTTTCGGGGGAGTAAAGACGTGCGGCAATATAGCTTACCAGACCGTCCTCGTCATCGGTGAACTCAAAGAAATAGTCGCTCCAAAGATCGCCGGTGACATCAAAGTTCTGTGAGTAATCGGCGGTATAGCCTTTGGTGATTGAACGCTGAAGACTATTGTACTTGGCTGATGTTATTTCCGAATATTCGCCGTTTGAAAGTGCGCTCCATTCCGACGTGTTATTCCCGGATTCATTTTTTTCAAAGCTGCCGAGAAGCTCTGCGCTCTTTTTGCCGATTTTATAGTAGTCGTCCATGACGTTTAGACCGGTAGCGCCGTTTGCGCCGGAAATGAAAGATCGCTTGAGTGTGCTGTGTAAAATATATTCGGAACCGTTTTTCAGCATTGAGAGCTGAAGTCCGCATGTTACGCTGCCAAGCTCGGTGACTTTACCGCCCGAAAGCCGGTAGAGTACGGCCTCGTTTGATTTGTATGTGGGATAGATCATTGCCGCAAACCAGCTTCCGTCGCTCATTTTATATGTGAACAAAGTGAGCTGCGGCAGTGCCGTTCCGTCCTTTTCCGCGCTGACTGATTTCCATTTTTTCTGCCATGCCGCCGCAAGCTTATTGCTGTAATCGGTTATGGAGTCTTTAAGATCCGCTGTGGTCATTATGCTGTGCATTTCAGCGCCGCCGATAGCGGATAGTTTCCCCTCGATAAACGTGAAATCAATGCTGCTGCCGTTGTCGAACAGCACGTTGGTTGTAATCACATTGCTCCCGTCGGGTACGCTGTCGTATTGGTAATAGTCCACGTCGATCATAGAAAGCGCAATGTCCGCAGAGATATTTTCGGTGCTGAGAACTTTATTGCCGGTACCCGTTACGGTGTTGACTGCGGATACGGCTTTCGGAAGAAGCTGATTCTTTATGGCAGAGGAGCAGCCCTTTACACTGCTCTTGCCCAGACATGCCACGCTTGCCTTGCTTGACAGGGTGATATTTGCGGTCGAGGATCTGAATGTCCCGTCGGAAGAGGTATAAAGCTCGCCGCCCTTTTTAACGTTCAGCGAGGCTTTTGAGCCGATTGAAACAAGTCCGTCGTTGACGACCTCACCCGAAACGGTAAGAGCGCCCCCGGTGACTGACAGAGTTCCGCCCTGCTGGATATACAGCGTTCCCTGAATGCGGCAGCCACCGGTAAGCACCAGCTTTTTTCCGGCAGGGACGATAAACGCTTCATTAGACTTAATCACCAGTGTGTTCTTGACTGTGCGGCTTGTCAGCAGCTGTGCGGTGCTGACCTCATCGGAGCTTGCGTATTGTGCAGTTTTTCCGAGCCTTTTCATGGAAATATCTGCTGCGGAAGCAGATACCGTGATAAGCATTGCAGCTGCCAATATCGCTGCCGCCGAAGCGATTTTTTTCATATGAAATTACCTCTCTTTCATTGATTGCGGATATTTTGCTCTCAATATATAAAACCATTCAAACGGCAAAAAGGTTGCAGCCTCGGAGAAATTTTTTGAATAAAAACTGCCGCAACGAAAGAGCGAACCGTTTATCCGACCGAAAGATCCGCATTCATTACCGTTTCCCGTATATCGTCCAGCATGTGAGCCGGGACGCAGAACTTGTCAATACCCATGCGCAGAAATTCCTCCGTGAGGGAGGAGTCCGCAGCCAGCGAGCCGCATATACCTATGCGTGCGCCGTTTTTTATCGCGTTCCGCGCACAGTAGCTTATCAGCCGTATCAACGCCATGCGCTGTCCCTCGGCAAAATCCTGCGAGAAAACGCTGCCGCTCCCTCTTGCAAGAACAAGCCTTGCCAGACTGTCGCTGTCTATTATCAGCGTATCTGTCATCGGCGTGAGAATATCGCTCATTATCGCCGCCGCCGGAGTATCCACCATGAAGCCCAGTCGGAAATTTTCCGAGAAGTCAAGCCCCTGTGATATGAGTTCGTTCTTTATCTTGTCGCATGCGGCGAGTATCTTTCGGGCTTCCGTTGCGCTGGTTACCGTCGGGAAAAGCAGACTGGGGCTGCCGTGGGAACATGCCCTGAGCGCCGCCCTTATCTGCATACGGTACTTGTCGCGGCGATTGGAGTCGTAAGGGCTTATTGCCGGGAGCCTTATCACCGACTTGTTGTATTCCGCCGATTCCACTATATTGCTGTAATATTCATACTGCTGCTCCTCGTCGGGGAACTCGCGGCTGTTGAGAACAGCGATACCGTCTGCGTTTTCGGTCGGCTGTGCGGCGTCGCTGACAAGCAGAGTTATGCGCTTGCCGTCAAGCGTGCGTGTGTCGGCTGAGCTTGCGGAGCAGGTGCGTGTGCGCTTCTTTGCGTCAAATCTGAGTCGGGCGTACTTGTCGGGGCTTAATATAACCTGACCTGCGAAGCCGTCAACTATCACATCTTCGCCGTCGATTACCCTTGCGAGAAGATCCTCGCCTGCGCCTATCACCGCCGGGAGATCCATGCTGTGCGCAAGTATGGCGGTGTGAGATATCGGCGAACCGAACGCTGTCACAAATGCCGCAATGTTTCGCTGCTCCAGCGCCGCCGCTTCGCTCGGGGTGATGTCGTCTGCGCATACTATCGCATTTTCCGGCACTTCGCTCATATCTCTCGGAATACCGGAAAGAATGGAGATCAGCCGCTCCGATACGTCGCATACGTCTGAGGAGCGGGCGCGCATGTATTCGTTGTCCATGGAGCGCAGCATTTCGGCAAATACCTCCGAGGTCTGCTCCACGGCGTATTCCGCATTGACGCTTTCGTTTTCTATCATGCCTGTTATGGAGCCGCAGTAATCCTCGTCCTCCAGCATCATCATATGGATATTGAATATCTGTGCGTTAGGCTCACCGATCTGGTCGATATACATGTCGTAAAGCGCCTGAAGCTGCTCGGCGGCGGTGGATCTTGCCGCCTCAAACCGATTTATCTCCTCTGCGCAGTCGCTCACCGTTCGGCGCTCGGTGGGGAGCGCAGGCTTTTTCAGTACGCACACGCTGCCGGACACTATTGCGCCGTAAACGCCTTTACCGTTGAATACTGTCATAAGTCATCGCTCCTTCTCTTAAAAAATTACCATACAAATTGAATGGTACTGCCGTGTCGGCTTATGCGTTGTCCGATATGCACGCAGCAAAACCGACGGTTTTGCGAATGTGCAAGGACTTTTGATATAGTTGAT
>CAYRLM010000134.1:3396-6930 GCA_964425035.1 uncultured Ruminococcus sp. | reverse complement strand
TGCATTTTCTTTACCTTTGTGATGGTTTCCACCATATGCACCGGTATACGGATAGTCCTTGCCTGATCCGCAATGGCACGGGTGATTGACTGTCTTATCCACCATGTGGCGTAGGTAGAGAATTTGAAGCCCTTTGTGTAGTCGAACTTGTCCACTGCCTTTATAAGCCCCAGATTACCCTCTTGAATGAGATCGAGGAACTGCATTCCTCGGCGGACGTATTTCTTTGCAATGCTCACCACCAGACGGAGATTAGCCTCGCTCAGGCGCTTTTTGGCGGCGGGATCTCCGTTAGCCATGCGCTCCGCAAGCTTTATCTCCTCCTCGGTGGTCAGCAGGGGAATTCTGCCTATTTCCTTGAGGTAAAGCTTTACGGAGTCGTCCGCCAACATTCCGTCGGTTTCGTAGCTTTCATCGGCGTTTTCCGTTTCTGCAAGGTCGATAAGGCTCTCAATATCGAGGTCTGCGGTATAGTCGTCAACAATCTTTATGTTGAGATTATCCAACTCCTCATAAAGCCCGTTTATCTGATCTGCGTCGAAATCCATCTCCTCCAGCACATCTGTCAGCTCTTTTGTGGTGAGGCTGCCTCTCTGCTTGCCCTGCGTGAGCAGATTGCGGAGTGACGCTCCGGCGACGTTGTTTTCTGTCATTTGCTTTTCTTCTCCTTTAGCTTTTGCGCCAGCGTAAGCAGGTCGTTTTCGGACATGCTGCCGGCTTCTATCTGATTTTTATTTTCATGGTACTCGTTCAATACCTTGATGTAATCTTTAACTGCGTCCTCCGAATTTGCGAACTGCGAGAAATCGTTCAGAGTGCCGTAGATACGCCCGACCTCTTCGGTGGAGAACGCTTCGTTGAACATACCGCCGGCAAAATTCGCCCCGGAATTGTGCTTCAACTCCATGAACTCGAACACACGGCGGTTGAAATCGGTGGCGAAACCGTTGGGCAGCTGCTTTCGCACTGCGGCTAGCTTGTCCGGATTGTGGAAAACGAAGCAGATAATTCCTCGCTCCGCCTTTTCCTCCCGAGGCAGCTTTGCCGCTTCCGGGTTTACCTTATCGGTATTTCTCGGAGAAATAAGACTGCGGTACTCGTCACGGTCAGATTTCTTTTTTTGTCGGGAAATTTCGCTCTCCACGGCGAAGCGCACGGTTTCAGAGGGAACTCTTGCAGTTTCGGCGGCTTTTGATACATAAACCGCACGTTCAAGCGAGCTGCGTATCTGCGCCAGAAATATCACCGCTTTTTTCAGGTAAGCGGCACGATCCTCCTCCTTGCTCATGTCAAGCCCGGAGCACAGCTTTCCCATTTCGTAGTCAATCGCACCGCCGGAGCTTTCAATGAGGTGAGCGAACGCCTCGGCACCGAATTTCTTGATGTATTCGTCCGGATCCTTTGCACCTGTCATTTGCAGCACACGAGCCTTGACGCCTGCTTCGCTCAGCAGGTTTATCCCGCGGGAAGCCGCCTTTTGTCCCGGCCCGTCGCTGTCGTAGGACAGTATTACCTCTGCTTTTCCCATGCGCCCGATGAGCCGTGCCTGAGTAGCGGTTATTGCGGTGCCGAGGGTGGCAACGGCGCTGTCAAATCCCGCCTGATGCATGGAAATAACGTCCATGTATCCCTCGCACAGTATGAAATAATCTGCCTTTGCGTTTTTGGCGTAATTGAGCGCAAACAGGTTGTCACGCTTCTGGAAAACGTAGGTTTCGGAGCTGTTGAGATATTTCGCCGGTGCGTCGGAAGCCAGCGCACGTCCGCCGAACGCAATAATGTTGCCACGTGTGTCGAATATCGGGAACATGACCCTGTTCACGAATTTGTCATAAACACGGTTGTTGTTCCGCACCAGAAGCGAACCCTCCACCAGCTCGTCCTCGGAGAAGCCGAGATTTCGCATATAGTAGTGCAGCTTGTGATAGTCGTTCACTGCATATCCTATCCCAAAATGCCGTATAGTATGCTCCGTAAGCTGCCTTCCAGTGATGTAATTCCAACCATCTGCGCCCTCGGGCGAGAAAAGCTGCCTGTGGAAGAACTTCCCGGCTTCACGGTTCATTTCGTACAGCCTGCGGCGTTTCTTTGCGGAATCGTCGTCCCTGTCCTCGGGCATAGCCATACCGGAACGCTGCGCCAGAAATCTCACCGCCTCGATATAGTCGAGATTTTCTATTGTGCGGATAAACGTGATGACATCACCGCCTGCGCCGCAGCCGAAGCAGTAGTAGCTCTGGGTGTTTGGGTAAACATGAAAGGACGGTGTACGTTCCGAGTGAAACGGACAGCGGCAGGAATATGTGCTGCCCGAACGCTTCAGCTCGACATAATTTTCGATTACCGACACAATTTCATTGCTGTCGCGAAGTTCCTGCAGAAATCCCTCCGGCAACGCCATATTTTCACCCTCGTTTCAGTGCTTGCTTATCGGATCTGTTCACACAGGCTTTGAAGCGCTGCCGTTCCAGCCCTTTGGGATACAGATTTCCTTGAACAGATTGACTGCGTAATCGTCGGTCATTCCGCTGATGAAATCTCCCACGGCAGTCGGCTTGTCAAAACGCTCCGCCAATGTCAGATAAAGTCCCGGCATTTTTTCCGGACGGTCTATAAAGTATTTGTAAAGGAACTCGACAATATACTGCGCCTTGTCCTTTTCGGCAACGGTCGGCTTTGCGTGATAGACTCGCTCGAACATGAAATTCCGCAGTTCGTCGTGCGCTTTTTGTGTGATATCGTCCATGTGGATATTCTCGGCGCCGCCCTCCACCAACGAACGCACAAGCGTGGTTATTCTGGCGGATTTGGTCTGACCCAGTATTTTCACGGGAAATTCCGGCAGGTCGTTGTCGGTGATAACTCCGCCGCTTGTTGCGTCCTCAATATCGTGGTTTATGTAGGCTATTTTATCGCAGAAGCGCACCACCATTCCCTCACGGGTGAACGGGACAGCCGCTCCGCCGGACGTCGTATGTCCGACAATTCCGTCGATTACCTCGGCGGTAAGGTTCAGCCCTCTGCCGTCCTTTTCAATGAATTCGACAACTCGCCGTCCTTGCAGATTGTGTGCAAATTTATTCGGCATAAGCTCCGCCAGAACACGCTCGCCGTCATGACCGAAGGGCGTGTGTCCCAAATCGTGTCCCAGCGCTATCGCCTCGGTCAGATCCTCGTTAAGCCCCAGCGCTCTGGAAACGGTACGGGATATCTGGCTTACCTCAAGCGTATGGGTCAGACGTGTGCGGTAGTGGTCGGAGTGCGGTATCAGAAAGACCTGCGTTTTGTGTTTCAGCCTGCGGAATGCTCGGCAGTGGATTATTCTGTCCCTGTCGCGCTGGAAATCCGTGCGGAAATCATCAGGCTCTTCGGGGCGCACCCTGCCTTTTGTGTCGGCTGATTTGCAGGCGTATTCGCTCAGCGTGAGCGCCTCGTTCTGCATGATACGTTCTCTGGGAAGCATAGCGGTTCCTTTCATTACATCGTCAAAAGGGCATACGGCAACACCGCATAATTACCGGCTATTGCCTTTGC
>CAYRLM010000134.1:0-3296 GCA_964425035.1 uncultured Ruminococcus sp. | reverse complement strand
TCCGCCATCTTGCACAATTCGTCCTAGCAAGGCGCCAGCCTTGCGTCGTCCTCATTGTACAATCTGACGAAAAATCTGGCGGCGCAATCGCACGACAATAATCATACGGCGTTGCCGTAATTATCCCCTATATACAGATACATTTTTTTTGCCGTCTACACCTTTTTGTCCTGAGCAATTTCGTTAAATATGCACAAAACAATGTTAAATCGGCACGAATTATAGTGCGTTATGCAAAGTCGAAATTCAGCTTTTCCAGCTCCTCGACGGTGATATTACCGTTGCAGCCGTCTATCAGCTTATCCGTCAGCGCCCCGGAATGTTCCTCCCGAATACACAGAGTGATACGCACATTGTCGGCAAAATCCTCTTTTTCCACCCGTGCATCACAGTCGGAAAAAATCTGCGCCAGCCGTCCGTAAAGTCCGTAATCCACCGTCACCGCCAGCCGTACCGCCGCAGCCATGCATTTTATCTGCGCAGCGTCCGCAGCGTCCTTTGCTGCCTTTGTGTAGGCACGGACAAGTCCTCCTGCGCCCAGCAGAACGCCGCCGAAATATCTTGTGACAACGCAGCACACGTCCGTCAGTCCCTCTTTGCGGAGAACCTCATATATGGGAACTCCGGCGGTTCCGCCCGGTTCTCCGTCGTCCGAATGGCGCGCGGTGTTGTTCTCTCGGAGAATATACGCATAGCAGTTGTGGGTTGCCTTTCGGTGCATTGCGCGAATTTCCTCAATGAAAGCCGCCGCCTGCTCTTCGGTCTGAACAGGGCAGAGATATCCGATAAATTCCGACTTCTTTTCGATGAACCGTGCCTCGCAGCGGCGGGCAATGGTCTTATATTCCAAAAATACCACCTCAAACGCAAAAACACACGCAGGAAATTCGAGCGTGTGTTTTTTACTACATTCAGACTACCGATTGAACAATTACTTGCCCATATTGTAGCGCTTCTTAAATCTGTCAACACGTCCGCCGGAGTCAACCAGCTTCTGCTTACCGGTGAAGAACGGATGGCACTTGGAGCAGATTTCTACTCTGATGTCCTTCTTGGTAGAGCGAGTTGCGATCTCATTGCCGCAAGCGCATCTGATGACAGTTGCTTCGTATGCGGGATGAATACCTTCTTTCATGAATTTCACCTCAATCCATATATGTCAAACCCTGGTTTGCTTACCATCAGCGGTTCAGACCTTGACATAGTCATTACAATTATATATTTTATCACAACTTATTTCAAATTGCAATAGGTTTTCAGAAATTTTAAGAAAAAATTTCGTTCTACATGGAACTTAATTCCAGTCAGAAGCCGAGAACCTTGGTGAAATCAGCGGAAAGCTTCTCCTGAAGCGCCACAGCGTCAGCCTTTTTAGCGCCTGTCGTGGTGTAGTAAACCTTTATCTTCGGCTCGGTGCCGGAGGGTCTGATAACCACGCTTGCATTATCCTGGAGGAAGAATGTGATGACGTTGGACTTGGGCAGGGTAATCTGCTCGGTTTTGCCGTCGCTGAATTTCTTTGCGGAAGCCTCATAGTCAGCCACAGCCTCCACCGAAAGACCGCCGATTGATTTGGGGCCGTTCTTTCTGAGGTCGGACATTATTTCGCTCATGCGCTCCATTCCGCTTGCGCCCTCGCAGGTGAAGTTCTCGAGCTTGTTGAAGTATACGCCGTATTCGTCGTACATTCTCTTTCTTGCTTCGATGAGGGAAATTCCCTTTGTGCGGTAGAACGCAGCCATCTCGCAGATGAGCATTGAAGCGACAACAGCGTCCTTGTCGCGGACATAGCCGCCCGCAAGGTAGCCGTAGCTTTCCTCAAAGCCGAAGATATAGCGGCTCTCCTCGCCCTTTGCCTCAAGGAAGCCTATCTGCTCGCCGATGAACTTGAAGCCGGTGAGCACCTCACGCAGCTCAACGCCGTACTTGGCGCAGATAGCCTTTGTTATGTCGGTGGTGACGATTGTCTTTACCGCAACGGGGTTCTTGGGCATGGTTCCGAGAGCGATGCGCTCCTTGCAGATGTATTCGAGCAGCAGTGCGCCGACTTCGTTTCCGGTGAACAGTTCGTAGTGGTCACCGTCGGGAACCGCAATGCCCACACGGTCGCAGTCGGGGTCGGTGGCAAGCAGCAGGTCGGGCTTTTCCTTGTCGCAGAGTTTAAGACCGACGGCAAGAGCTTCCTTGATTTCGGGGTTCGGGTAGGGGCAGGTGGGGAAGTTTCCGTCCGGGTTCTCCTGTTCGGGAACTACCACAACGTCCTTGATGCCGATTTCTTTGAGAATGCGGCGTACAGGCTTGTTCCCTGTGCCGTTGAGAGGGGTGTATACCACTTTAAGACCGCTGTTCGCAACGAGGTCGGTATGAAGTCCCTGCTCCTTTACCTTTGCGAGGTAAGCGTCAATAACGTCGTCACCGATAAAGCTTATCAACCCGTCAGCGACAGCCTTATCGAAATCAACCGACTTAATGCCCTCGAAGATATCTATATCGTTTATCTTGGAAAGAACAGCCTCGGCAGCTTCCAGAGTGAGCTGACAGCCGTCGTTTCCGTATACCTTGTATCCGTTGTATTTTGCGGGATTGTGGCTTGCCGTAACCATGATACCTGCACCGCAGTTCAGCGCTCTGACAGCCCATGACAGCATGGGGGTAGGCATAAGTTCTTTATAAATATGTACCTTTATGCCGTTGGCGGCGAGTACCTCGGCGGCGCTCCTTGAGAAGTAGTCGGACTTTATGCGGCTGTCGTAGGAGATAGCCACAGACTTCTTCTCGCCGCTTGCGAGGATATATTCGGCAAGACCCTGAGTAGCCTTTTTAACGGTGTAAACATTCATTCTGTTTGTGCCTGCGCCGATAACTCCGCGAAGTCCGCCCGTGCCGAATTCAAGGTCGCGGTAAAAGCGGTCGTTCTTGCCGTCCTCGTCGTCCCTGACGCTTTCAAGCTCCTTCACGAGGTCGGGGTCAGCGGTAGCCTTAGCGAGCCACTGCTCATAAAGCTTCTGAATATCTGCCATAAGTTTGTTCCTCCTGTTGTCCGTTTGTGTAATCAGGTCAGTGCAGCGTACGCTACTGCCTGAACAATCATAAATATTATAGCATACTATTTACAAAAATTCAAGTGCTTCGGTGTAATTTTTGGGCAAAACCTGTTTTGCTGCAATATATATTGAACAAAGAGAGAAAATGTTGAGGAATAGGGCAAAAAGTGATAAAACAAACGCAAGCGTTTATTTTGGATTAAAAGTCCCTGTGCATACGGAAAATTTCGTTTTCCTGCGTACATATCGGAC
>CAYRLM010000133.1:0-6942 GCA_964425035.1 uncultured Ruminococcus sp. | reverse complement strand
CCGCCAGCCTTTTGAAAAAGGCTGGACCGAAAACTTTTATTCCGCTGCGGCGGGGGGTTCGACAAGCTGACCGCCGGGATATATTTTATGATATAAGGCGGGCGGAAATAACCGCAAATTTTTTTAAGATTTTTTTCAAAAAACCGCAACCTTTTTGCCGGCTGCGTTGTTTTATAAGTGAATTCGGAATTCATTGCCGGGAATATTCCGCTTTTATGGGCGGATTTTCTTCGGCATCGGGAGAAAAAATATGCAGACATTGTCACTCAGTGCTGCGGAAAGCTTCGACGAGGTCATGGAACTGTACATGCCCATGGTGTACAGAATAGCCTTCTCAAGGCTGGGAGAGCGCAGCGAAGCCGAGGACGTAACTCAGGAGGTGTTCCTGAGGTACTTCCGTGCCGGCTTGACCTATAATGATGAGGAGCACCGAAAGGCGTGGCTTATTCGGTGTGCCGTGAACTGCGCCAAAAATACCGCCGGCTCGGCATGGAACAGGCACAAAGCCTCCGAGGGACTGCCGGAAAATACCGCCGACGACGATAATGAGCAGACCGCCTCCTGCTGCGAGGAGCAGTACGAGAAAGCGGAGCGCCGAATGTCCGTGCTGAACGCCGTGATGAGCCTGCCCGAAAAATACCGCACGGTGATACACCTGTTCTATTTTGAGGATATGTCGGTGGCGCAGATAAGCGAGGCAGTCGGTGCGGGAGAGTCTGCGGTGAAGTCTAGGCTCAGCCGTGCGAGAAAAATGCTGAAGCCGCTGCTGAGCGATTTGGCGGAATACCCGGGGGAGGTGGTTTTCTGATGGATTTCAGAGAGGAGTACAGAAAGTCTGTGGAGAGCAATTCCCCTGACAGAGAAGCAATAGACAGAATGAAAGCGGCAGTCATGTCAAGACTGAACGAGGAGGAAACCGCCGGGGAAGCGGGCAGCGCCGCCGAAACACCGCAGAAGCACGTCAGCCGCCGTCTGCCGGTGTGGGTATATGCGGGAGCCGGAGCTGCCGCATGTGCGGTTATCGCAATAGCCGCTGCGAACATTCTCCCGAATGTCGGCAAAACCGGCGGCATGGTGAGCAGCGGAAGCTCCTCGGATGCCTATATGCAGGAAACCGCTTCGGAAACCGCCGTTGACTGCGAGGATACGGCGGCGGAAACGAGAGAAGAATTGGCGAAAGACGATGATTTCGCCGCAGATACCGCAGGAATACCGCAAACCGATGAGCCGGGGCAGGGTATTGCCGAGTCCGTAAACGCCGACGCCGACGATTTTGTGGGAAATCCCGAAAACGGTGCGGCTTTCCCGGCGGACAGCGAGCCGCAGGAGAGCGCCGTTCCGACTGAGGGAAAGGACGAAACGGAAGGAGCGGCGGGAACAGATGATACCGCCGCAGATGACCGATATGACAACTCGCGCAATCCCGGCTGCGGATATTCCACCGCAGAAGTGCCGGATTCGCCGGATTCGGCGGACATCACCGAAGAGGTCAGCGGAGATATGCCCGATAATGACTGTGGGGATTTTGGGTACACTGGGGAGGCTTCTTTCGGTTCATATGACGGTGACTTTGCAACCGAGGAAGCCGCCGATGAGTGGGACGAGGTGTGCGACGCGACCGAGGAAGCCGAGAAGAATACGCTGATAATTTTCAGCGGCAAGGGCTGGGTAGCCTATGCGGGAGAGCGCTACGACCTTGTGAGCGCCGCCCCGGTCAGCGGCACCGCCGAAACCGCATACGACCCGGTTTCCGGGAAATATTACACGGTTATCGCGAACGGCGAGATAATCAGCGTTTACGAGAACGCAAGGCTTGTCGGGAGTTATAAGCGCAAATAATTGGGGAATACTTTTCGGAGAAGAATAACCCCATGAAAATATACAACAGCCCCTCTGCATTTGCGGAAGGGGCTGTTGTTGTAATAGATGAGAAAAAGCGGTATATTTGATTGCCGATGTTCCGGCAATCAAATATAAGCATAATTGGACTTGCCGTTCTTCTTAACGGAATACATTGCGTCGTCGGCTCTGCCGATGATGTATTCGACACGGGTGTTGTAGTCGTCCTTTATCATTGAGATACCGATGGAAACGCTGACGTTCAGGTGTAATCCGTCGCACTCGAAGCCCTCGTCAAGCCTTGCGATGATGTCCTGCGCCACACGGGAGGGCTCGTTTATCTCGGCGTTGCGCACGCATACGATGAACTCGTCGCCGCCGTAGCGTCCCGCAAAGCCGAACTCGCTGACTGCGCCCTTGATGGTGTTCGCAACGAATTTCAGCACCTGATCGCCGGTCGCATGGCTGTACTGGTCGTTGTAGTGCTTGAAGTCGTCAACGTCTATGAACAGTACCGCCATCTCGCTCTTGCGGGCCTCGGACAGGCTGATCTCGTTGTCGATCTGGCTCTCGATGGTTTCGCGGTTGAACAGCCCGGTAAGTGCGTCGTAGCTTGCACGGGCGGTGAGCTGCTGCTCGCTCTTCTTGGCACGGTCGATATCCAGCATGACGCCTACTATCTTCTGGGGATTGCCTTCCTTGTCCTTGAGCGTTGCGGTTCTTATCAGCACCCAGATGTAGTCGCCGTAGATGTTCTTGATGCGGTACTCGTTGTGCTTGAATTCCTCGCCGTGGCTCAGCTTCTCGAGATCCTCCTTGTAGCGCTCTGCGTCCTCCTCGTGCAGCTTAGCCTTGAGCAGGAAGCTGTCGCCGAAGTGGTCGGACGGCGCACGGTAGCTGAACTTCTTGTTGAAGTTGTTGGTGAAGAACACCTCGTTGGTCTTGAAGTTCCACTCGAATATGATGTTGTCGGACATCTCCGTGATGGTGCGGTATCTGTCCTCGCTGACGACTATCTCGTCAAGCAGGTTGTTGAACGCACGGGAAATCTGTCCGTACTCGTTGTTGCTTACCGCTGCGGGGATACGAGCCTCGTGGTCGCCTCTGCGTACCTTGGTGAGGGTTTCCTCAATGGTCTTTAACGGCTTCGTCACAAGTATCGAAACCACGATAGCCCCTGCAATCATAACAATGGAGATAAGCACGACAGCCACGATTATTCCGCTGCCCGCCGGGCCGGAATATGCGTTGGCATTGCTGCGCACGGGGCAGGAGGCAATGGCGTAAAGCCCATGCTCGCCGCCTACCTTGGACACTGCGGCATACCATTCGCTACCGTTGACGGTGTAGGTGATAATTTTGGATACCTCGTTATCGCCAATGCTGTCCATCACGGATTTGAACGCTTCCTGTGGGTAGTCATAATAGAAAGTGGTCTTGAAGTTGTCCACCGTGAGGTAATTGTGATTGTCGGAGGAATCCGCCACGGTGACGGAGCCGTTGTAGAACGTGCTGCCGCCCGCAGCCTTATAAAGGTAGCCTCTGACGCTGCCTGTGCTGCTGAGCTTGTAGTTCACCAGAAGAGTGTTGCTGCCGACCTTTCTGCGCAGGAACATTGTCGGGTTGGAACCGCCGCCGGTAGCCTCCGGGCTTTTGATGTCGTTGAAGAACAGCGCACCCTCGGCGTAGTCGGAGTATGCGGAGAAATTATCTATGCGGGTGTTGACCTTTCCCGTGCTGCCGCAGAATACGTTTCCGTCGGAGTCCACAAGCTCGATGGAGTCGATGGAGGAGTCGGCGGAGGCAAGCATGGAAAGGTAGTTTCCGGCTTCGTTGGAATTTTTGCCGCTGGACAGGGCGTCCTTTACGGCGTCGTAGGCAAGAATCGTGTCGGCGGTATTCACTGCCGTGTCGATATAGGTCTGGAGCGTGTAGCGCTCGTTGTCCGCCATTTCAAGGATAGTCTTGCGGAATTCTTCATCACCGCTGTTGTCCAGCATTATGTTGGAGAACACTGCGTAAATTACCATAGGGACGACAGCGAACAGCATGGCGCTCGCCATCAGCATGGTTCTTATTTTCATATATATACTCCCCGTTTCCATTTTTCTGCTTTGCAGAGATGCTGCCGTATATTACCGTGCTTGGCGCTCCGGCAAATGATACAGTTATTCGTTGTTAGTATATCATAAAAAATCAGGTCTGTAAACACTTTCACAATAATTTATCTATCGAACTCAGCATTTTTATAAATTCTGCACAAATCACCGAAAACCATTTTGTTCACATTACAGAGAGCAAAAATGCCTTTGGAAAGATAAAAAACTATTGCCTAATCTTTGGATTTGTGATATAATATCAATGAACGCAATTGTAAGCATAATTACATTATCTGTAATTACTGGATTAAACCAAACAACTATATTAATACGCTTTTGGGGTGAGAGATATGAAAAAGCTGCTCAGCGTTATTATGGCTGCCGTATGTGCGGCATGCTTCTCCCTTTCGGCTGCTGCCGACGGCGGATTTGTCGGTGCGGCTTCATGCGACGGGGCTGCCGAGTACGGCGGCGTTACCGTGCTGGGAGCGTCCGCGTTCTCCTTTTCTGCGGCAAAGGGGACGTATTCCTCGCCGTTTTATCTCGAGATAACCGCCCCCAAAAAGGCGAAGGTATACTATACCACAAACGGCAAGACCCCGACGGTCAAATCCGCAAGGTATTCCTCACCGATACTTATCGACAAAACCACCGTTGTCAAAGCGTTTTACGTCCTCAGCGGAAAGAAGAGCGGCGTAAAAACCGTGAAATACACCATGAAAGCGACAACGCCGTTCAGCAGCGTTTCTTCGGGAGTGTACGGCGGCAGCGTGTGCGCCGAGCTTATCTCGCCGGGTGCGGACATCTATTACACCACGGACGGAACGGCTCCCACAAAGGCTTCCGCAAAATACTCCGACCCCATACTTATAGATGAAAGCTGCACCTTGCAGGCTGTCGCATATAAAACGGGCTGCTCCGTCAGCGATATAATGTGCGAGAGCTATGTTATCCTGAACAAAGCCCCCGACGACAGCGGTCACACCTATGACAGCGACAATTCTCACTCAATGGGCGGCGAGGATACCTCCGACTACTGGAGCGACTATTGGAACAGCTACTGGAACAGCTATTGGTATGAGTTCTGGAGCAGTGACTGGTGGGGCGGCTCCTCGGGCGGCAGTGACGGCGGGAACGCTTGGGACGTCTGGGATACTTACTCCCCGGACAGCGCAGATAACGGCGAGAGCTCCGACAACGGCGGCGCGGACAGCGGCGCTTCGGATACGGACGCTTCCACCGTTGTCACCTATGAGTGGAGCGACGGAATAAACAGCTGGACATGGGAGCTTGAAATCCCCGACAGCTATTATACATATGCGCTCAGCCACACGAATATTGCCGCCGACAGGGTGAACTACGACTATGAAAAATACGTCACGGACACCTATGACGATGAGTATCTGGGCGAGCTTGCGCAGATGCTGAAGGAAGCCGCGGACAGCGTTGACTATGACGAGGACGAGCTTCTGAACATGGTCATAACCTTTGTCCAGAGCTTGGACTATGTTTCGGACTATGAGTCCAAGGGACAGGCGGAATATCCGAAGTACCCCGTTGAAACTCTCCGAGAGAAAGGCGGCGACTGCGAGGATTTGGCGGCTCTGCTGACCTCTCTGTTCAAGGCGCTGGGGTACGACTCCTGTATGCTGATGTTCCCCGACCACATGGCGACAGGCATTGCGCCGAAGTCCGGCAGCAGCTTTTCAGGCACTTATTTCTTATACAACGGCAAAAAATACTATTTCGTCGAAACCACCAGCCTTGGCTGGGGCTTGGGCGATTACAGCGTGAACTACACCTCCGCCACCGTTCTGGCGGTATAAGGCGGCTGAACGATTTTTCTCCATTCATTTTGGATTATGACCGGAGGACATACAGATGGGAAACGTATTAAAGTCATACAGATATCGGATAGTTGACAACAGCGCATTTGATATGCCGCTGCCCATGAAATTCACTGTCTGGAAAGCCGACGCACCTGTTGCGGAATATGACATTTCCGACGATGAGCAGGTAGAATACAGCGTTCTGACGAAATACAAGGAGCTGATGATAACCACCATTCATCGCCCCCTGAACATTGCCGACATATATTATATGTTTTCCTGCCGAGTTTTTCAGAACCGCACGCCGTTCACACAGCCTATTCTGGAACGCATGGGTCTGGAAAAATACAACGTATATTTTATTCTGCGCCGCACCCACGGCATAAGCCCCTACGACGATTACTGGATATGCTTTGACGGCGAGGATATTACCTATGACGAGGCGAAGAGCGAGTTTGACGCATATCTGATAGGCCCGGAGGTACAGCCCGTTCCCGTGGTATCCTATCCGAGCGGCGGCACGGATAAAGCCGGCGAAAAGCAGCATGTTGACAGCATACTGAACCAGCACAAGGTGAAGGTTTCGGATATCGTTGCGGATAACGAAAAGCCGAAAGACTCCGCTAAATCCGGGAAGAGCGCCAAGGACGAGAATCTCATTCCGATAGTCCCTGACGTATCCTACGAGCCGCAGCGCGAGGTGGAGAACAACAAGATGACCACCGACGAGATAGAAGCGCTGCTGCGGCGCTGCGGTCTGGATCAGGAGAGCAGCGAAAGCGTTTCCGAAGAGCCGCCTGCGGTAGATCCGTCCAGCCGTTCCGTCAGTGAGCCTTCGGGCGGAAAGATGTCGCAGGAGGAGATAGAGAAGCTTCTTGAAGCGGATAATCCCGCTCCCGTTCCCGAAACTGTTCCGGCTTCCGGCGGAAAGATGTCGCAGGAGGAGATCGAGAAGCTCCTTGAAGCGGATAATCCCGCTCCCATTCCCGAAACTGCTCCCGCTTCGGGCGGAAAGATGTCGCAGGACGATATAGAGAAGCTGCTTGCGGCGAACAGCGCAGAACCCGCTCCGGCGGCTGAACCTGCGCCCGCACCCGCTCCTGCTCCCGCTTCGGGCGGAAAGATGTCGCAGGACGACATAGAGAAGCTGCTTGCGGCGAACAGTCCGGAACCCG
>CAYRLM010000132.1:0-6956 GCA_964425035.1 uncultured Ruminococcus sp. | reverse complement strand
ACCTTGTATTTCAAGGTACTTTGTCTTGCAAGGTAGCTTGTTTTGAAAAAACGGAACATTTTGCTGTTCCATGGTATTATTATATCACGCAGTATTGTGTATTGCAAGGTAGTAAATAAACAAAAAAGCAAGCGTTATTCAAAGTATATTTGTGAACAATTCACAAATCAAACGGCAATTCAAGTCTGCGGCGGATTTATCCGGCAAAATTCTCCTGCCGCCCGAAAGCCCTGTTTGTTCAATCCCGCAAAAGAAATAATCGTCCCAATGCCCTTTTATTATAAAAAACACTTGTATAAATCGACATTTTGTGTTAAAATAAAGAAGTATAAATATATCCCGAAAAATAAGCAAGGAGAAACAACTATGTCAAAAGACCATTCCACCTATGAAAGCCCGTTCTGCACACGCTATGCCAGCAAGGAGATGCAGTACATCTTCTCCGCAGACAAGAAATTTTCCACATGGCGCCGCCTGTGGGTAGCCCTCGCACGGGGCGAAATGAAGCTTGGACTGCCTGTTACGCAGGAGCAGGTAGACGAGCTGGAGGCTCACGTTGACGATATCAACTATGATGTCGCCGAGGAGCGTGAAAAGCAGGTTCGCCACGACGTTATGTCCCATGTTTACGCCTACGGTCAGCAGTGTCCTAAGGCAAAGGGCATAATCCACCTCGGCGCCACCTCCTGCTATGTCGGTGACAATACCGATGTCATAGTCATGCGTGACGCTCTTCGTCTGGTAAAGAAAAAGCTGCTCAACGTCATCAACAACCTCGCAGGCTTTGCACAGGAGCATAAGGACCGGCCCTGTCTTGCCTACACCCACCTCCAGCCGGCGCAGCTGACCACCGTCGGCAAGCGTGCGACGCTGTGGATAAACGAGCTGATGATGGATTACGAGGAGGTAGAGTACCGCATAGCCAACCTCAAGCTGCTGGGACAGAAAGGCACAACAGGCACTCAGGCAAGCTTTGTGGAGCTTTTCAAGGGCGACAGCTCAAAGATAAAGGCACTCGAAAAATCCATCGCAGAGGAAATGGGCTTTGACGCCTGCGTACCCGTCAGCGGTCAGACCTACTCCAGAAAGATGGACAGTCAGGTTCTCTGCACCCTCGGCGGTATTGCGCAGAGCTGCTCCAAATTCAGCAACGACCTGCGTATCCTCGCCAACTTCAAGGAGATGGAAGAACCGTTCGAGAAGAACCAGATAGGCTCATCCGCAATGCCCTACAAGCGCAATCCCATGCGTGCCGAGCGTATCACATCGCTGGCGAGATACGTTATGATAGACACACTGAACCCCGCTTTCACCGCAGGTACGCAGTGGTTTGAAAGAACTCTCGACGACAGTGCGAACAAGCGTGTTTCCGTGGCGGAGGGCTTCCTCGCCGTTGACGCTATTCTGAACATAATGATAAACATCACCAACGGTCTGGTGGTATATCCCAAGGTTATAGAGCAGAGGGTTATGCGCGAGCTTCCGTTCATGGCGACCGAAAACATCATGATGAGAGCCGTTGAAAAGGGCGGCGACCGTCAGGAGCTGCACGAGGCTCTGCGAAAGCACAGCATTGCCGCCGCTGCGGTAGTCAAGGAGGAGGGCGGCGAAAACGACCTTGTAAAGCGCATTGCCGCCGATCCCATCTTCAAGATATCCGAGGAGGAGATAATGTCCGTGCTCAAGCCCGAAAACTACACCGGGCGCGCTCCCGAGCAGGTAGAGGAATTCCTCGGGGAATGCGTATGGCCGGTGCTCGAAAAGAACAAGTCGCTCCTCGGCGAGTATGTTGAGCTCAGCGTATAACGGGAGCGGATACAGTTGAAAAAATGGCTCTGTCCCCCTGCTCCGGCAGGGGTAAGCAATGAAATAACGCAGCAGTTCGGAGATGTACTCGGAGGAATAATGCTCAGCCGAGGAATATGCACACTCGAACGGGCAAAGGAATTTTTCGGCTGCAGCGCCCTGTCCGATCCCTTTTTGATGAAGGATATGGACATTGCCGCGGATATAATACGGCAGGCTCTGGACGAGGGCAGAAAGATCACCGTCTACGGCGACTATGACTGCGACGGCGTTACCTCCACGGCTATGCTTTACGGCTATCTTGAGGCAATGGGAGCCGACGCCGACTACTACATACCCGACCGCAGCGAGGGCTACGGCATGAATATCCCGGCGCTGGAAAAAATACTCGCAAGCGGCACCGAGCTTATCATCACCGTGGACAACGGCGTTTCCGCAGCGGAGGAAGCAAGGTATATCCGAAACAGCGGCGCACGGCTCGTCATAACCGACCATCATCAGCCGCCGCAGGAGCTTCCCGTGTGTGAAGCATGCGTAAATCCGCACCGTCCTGACGATAATTCCCCGTTCAAGGAGCTTTGCGGCGCGGGAGTGGTATTGAAGCTGCTCTGTGCGCTGGAGGAGGACGAGGATTTCGTCATGGAGCAGTATGCGGAGCTTGCCGCAGTTGGTACTGTCGGCGATGTAATGCCGCTCATCGGCGAAAACAGATATATCGTCCGCAGGGGTATAGAGGATATGCGTTCAGGGCAGAATTGCGGCATAGACCGCCTGCTGCGCACCGCAGGGGTATCCCCCGAAACGGCTGACGCGGCAAATATCGCATATTCCGTCTGCCCCAGAATAAACGCCGCAGGAAGAATGGCGGACGCAGACAAGGCGGTTCGGCTGCTCATGACGGAAAGCCCCGAACAGGCGGGGCTGCTCTCGGAGGAGCTGAACCTGATGAACGAGCGCCGCCGCAGCGAGGAAGCCCGCATCATGGAGGAAGCGGCCCGTCAGCTGGAAAGCGACCCCCTACTGCTGAAGGAGCGTGTTCTCGTGGTATCGGGCGAGGGCTGGCATCACGGGGTTATCGGCATTGCCGCCGCAAGGCTGCTCGAAAAATACGGCAAGCCCGTGCTGGTGATATCCTCCGAAAACGGCGAGGCACGAGGCTCCGCACGGGGCATAGACGGTTTTTCCATATACCGTCTGCTGGAAAGCTGCGGCCGTGTGCTGACAAAATTCGGCGGACACCCCAAGGCGGGCGGATTTTCACTTCCCGCCGACCGTGTTGAGGACTTCCGCCAAATGGCGTATGCTTTCTGTCGGCAATACTACCCGAAAATGCCGGAATACACCGTCAGCGCCGATATGGAGATTACGGGCGACAGGCTCACCGAGGACGCACTGAACAGCCTTTCTCAGCTGGAGCCCTGCGGAGAGGGAAACCGCCGCCCGGTGTTCCTGCTCAAAAGCTGCACGGTGGAGTCCAAGCGTTCGCTCAAGGACGGAAAATATACCGCCTTCGACGCACTTTGCGGCGGTGTTAGGCTGAAAGCGCTGTGCTTCGGTATTCCGTTTGCGAAATTCCGCCCGGAGCAGGGCAGCACGGTGGATATCATCGCCACCGCCGAACTCAACGAGTTCCGAGGCACAAAATCCGTGACGCTCAAGGTTCAGGAGCTGCGGCCGTCCGATTTCAGAGAGGACAGGTTCTTTGCGGCACAGCGCACCTATGAGGAAATATGCCGGGGCGAGGGCTGCGACAGCCGCCTTGCTCCCCGTGTGATACCCGACAGAAAAGCCCTCATGACGGTATACGACCTGCTGAGAAAGCACGGCGGAAGCATGTCGGCGGAGGAGCTGTGCGTCTACGGCGGCTCGGAGCTCAATTACTGCATGCTGCGCATAGCGCTCGACGCATTCGTATCGGCGGGTATGGCGGAACAGACCGCCGACGCCTCAACGGTAAAACTCGTTCCCGTGACGCAGAAAACGGATATCATGACCTCCGGCTTCCTCGCAGACCTGCGCAGAACGCTCGGAGTACAGCAGTAATCACACACGCAAAATTCCGAATTAATTTATGGGGTGATGGCATGACCGGTTCAACGGTAAACACATTCGACCAGCTGGTGGAAAAGATAAGGGCAAGCGAAAAGCCTTACGACCTTGAAAAAATAACACAGGCGTACAAGGTGGCGGAAAAGGCGCACGAGGGGCAGAAGCGCACCTCGGGCGAGCCTTATATCACGCACCCGCTGGCAGTCGCGGCTATCCTGCTGGATTACTGTATGGATACCGACACCATATGTGCGGCGCTCCTCCATGATACCGTTGAGGACACCGATATCACGCTTGATGAGCTGCGCAAAAAATTCGGCGACGATGTGGCGCTGATGGTGGACGGAGTTACCAAGATAGGACTTGTTCCGCTGAACTCCAGAGAAGAGCAGCAGGCGGAAAATATCCGCAAGATACTCATGGCAATGTCCAAGGATATCCGTGTCATAATCATCAAGCTCGCAGACAGGCTGCACAATATGCGCACCCTCGCCGCAAGGCCGCCATTCAAGCAGCGCAGAACCTCCCTCGAAACAATGAACTTCTACGCCCCTATCGCCCACCGTTTGGGCATGAGCGACGTCAAGGAGGAAATGGAGGACATTGCGATACACTACCTCGACCCCTACGGCTGCAGCGAGGTAGAGGAGCAGATAGCCCTCCACAAGGAGGAGCGGGACGCATTCATCAGCAGCATAAAGCAGCGTATACGCGAGCGCATTTCGGATATAAAGCCCGATCCGATAATCGAGGGACGGGTAAAATCCATTTACAGCATTTACAAAAAAGTATATGTCAAGAACAAGCGCTTCGACGAGATATATGATATATATGCGGTGCGCATAATAGTGCAGTCGGTCATTGAGTGCTACAACGTTCTGGGCGTAATCCACGATATGTTCCGCCCCATACCCTACCGCTTCAAGGACTATATCGCAACGCCGAAGCCCAACCGCTATCAGTCGCTGCACACAACCGTTATCGGGCGCGAGGGTATCCCGTTCGAGGTGCAGATACGCACCGTGGAAATGCACAACACGGCGCAGTACGGCGTTGCGGCGCACTGGAAGTACAAGGCGGGGCTGTCGGGCAACGTCACGGGAGAAAAGCGCTTCGACTGGATACGCCAGCTTCTGGAGCGCCAGCAGGAGGCTGACGACGTTGAGGCGATCGCCGACGAAATAAAGACAGACCTTGCCCCCGACGAGGTATTTGCGTTCACGCCCAAGGGCGACGTAATTTCTCTGCCGAAAGACGCAACGGTGCTGGATTTCGCATATTCTATCCATACTCAGGTCGGAAACAAAATGACCGGAGCCAAGGTCGGCGGCAGAATGGTAAGCTTCGATTACCAGATAAAAACCGGTGATATCGTCGAAATACTGACCTCCGGCTCGACAAACTACGGGCCTAACCGCAACTGGCTGGATATAGCCAAGACCACCGAGGCAAAGAGCAAGATACGAAGCTGGTTCAAGAAAGAATGCCGAGAGGAAAACATCGAACGCGGAAAAGACGAGCTGGAGCGTGAATTCAAGCGCAACGGCATAGCCGTCACGCCGGAGCTGCTGCAAGCCTCCGCACAGCGCCAGCGTCTGGATTCCGTGGACGACCTCTATGCGGCGATAGGCTACGGCGGAGTATCTCTCTCCAAGATAATCCAGCGTATAAAAGAGGAGCAGCTGCGCAATCATAAGGAGCAGCTGTCTGCCGCCTCTCCCGAGGACGCAATCGGCGAGGCTAAGCGCCGCAGCCGCAAAAAAGGCGTTGTCGTGGAGGGCGTTGACAACTGTCTGGTGAAATTCGCACAGTGCTGCAATCCTCTGCCCGGCGACCCGATAATCGGCTTTGTGACAAGGGGCTTCGGCGTATCTATCCACAAGCGGGACTGCATAAACGTGGTCAACAACATGGATAATCCCGAAAACAAGGATCGCTGGATAAGGGCAAGCTGGGCAGAAGCGGAGGACTCCACCTACCGTGCGACCATAGACGTCATTGCAGAGGACAGGATAACCATATTTGCGGATATAACCACCGCAATAGCCACCAACCATATTCCGCTTCAGGAGCTGAACGCCCACCACCTGAAAAACGGCAACATGAACCTTGTCGCAACCGTTGAAATAGCCGGAATGGAGCAGCTTTCCAACGTGATGACACGGCTTCAGAAGATACCCGGCGTCATCTCGGTAGAGCGCACGGGAAAGCAGTAAGAGGGGTAGTAATTATGCAGATATATCGGCTGCCTTTGGGGGCATTGCAGACAAATTGCTACATCATTCCCGGCGAAAACGGACGTGCGGCGGTAATCGACCCCGCCTCCTCCGCCGAGGTTGAGATGTTCCTGAGCGCCCGAGAACTGACTGCGGGCACAATCATTATCACCCACGGACATTACGACCACTTCGCCGGGGCTGCGCAATTGCAGCAAAGCTTCGGTGCGAAGCTTCTCGCCTCTGCGCCCGATAAGGAAATGTACGCCAGCGCCGAAAAAAGCTGGGCGGATTTCATGCCTGTGGAATTTCGACCGATAAAGCCGGATATACTGTTCTCCGACGGAGAGGAGTTCACCGCAGAGGGGCTGAAATTCCGCGTCATGGCAGCCCCCGGACATACCGCAGGAAGCTGTCTGCTGTTTATGGACAGCGATGAGGGTGAAGTGATATTCTGCGGCGACGTTGTGTTCCTGATGGGAACAGGCAGAACAGACGGCTATTCGGGCAGCACACGGGATATGCTGGACAGCCTTGAAAAAATAGCGAAGCTCCCCGGCGACTACAAAATATATCCCGGACACGGCAGCGATACCACGCTTTCCTATGAGCTGAAGAATAATCCTTATATCGCTAGGTACACGTCGTAAAGTTACACGTCGAAAAAGCCCCGTTGGGGCTTTTCCGCCGAAACATCCCAGCTGCGCGCATAAGGCATAAGGCGTTAGCCGTTGCCAGTACACTTGCTGGGATAGAAGTGTTTTTTGCCCCGGGAAACCCGTGGCAAAAAACGGATTTTAATAAGCCTGCTTCGCAGACTACAAGATTTCCGAAAAACCCCGCCGCAGCGGAATAAAAGTTTTCGGTCCAGCCTTTTTCAAAAGG
>CAYRLM010000131.1:0-6977 GCA_964425035.1 uncultured Ruminococcus sp. | reverse complement strand
AGAGTTTTCCCCCTATTCGCAGACCATAGTCTGCGAATAAAGACTTTATCGACAAATAAGCCGCTGCATTTCAATAGAAATGCAGCGGTTTTTGTTATATTATGTGCTTTTTCGACTGTCTGTCATATATCTACTTCCTCGCCGCCGCCGATATACATCAGTCTGTCGCCGAGTGTTTCGTCCATCAGGTCGAAGCCCTTGAAGCCCGTACAGTGGCAGGCGTAGATTTTCTCGGCGCTGCTGAGCTTTAACGCCCTCGCCTGCGAGGTGATATATTCCGCCGAGCAGCCTAGATTTTTGGGATTAGTCCCCATAAAGTGAAACCCGCCGATTATCGCCAGTATCGGTATCCCCGGCCAGTTCTGCTCAACCGTGTCAAGCATGTTCTGAATGCCGCAGTGAAAGCAGCCGCCGATAATTACCAGCCCGTCCGCCTTGCGCTTTTTCGGGAACAGCACCGCAAAGCACTCGTCCGTCATGTCATACGGTATCTGCTTTTTTCCGTCAAGCTGAAAGCAGCTTCTGTCGGGATTGAGGCTCTTTTCGTCGAACACCTCGCAGGAGGCGAGATAAAATCCCTCCGCCACCTCCGAAAAGCTGTTGAACAGCGTCAGATTGTTCGCATATTTCCTGAAAAAAGCCTTTCCTATGCCCACCGGCGTTTTAACAAGCCCGTTCTTTTTGTAACGCTCAGTCTGCGCCCCGGCACGAAGATATATTTCCGCCTTCGGACTTAACCGCATAGCTGCGTCTATGCCGCCGATATGCTCCATATGGTCGTGCGTTATGATTACTGCGTCCAGACTGTCCATGGGCAGCTTCATGCGCCGCGCATTCTCCATTGCCCTGCCCGTAAGCCCTGCATCGATAAGGTAATTCTTACCTGCGAATTCCAGATATAACGACATACCGTTCTCGGCGAAAAGCTTGTCGTCAACCGCAGTGTTTTCAATAAGACAAATGAGCTTCAAGAACTCACTCCCCCTTGACATGCCTCTTGATAGCGGCAAAACTCTCGGCGCTCAGGCAATGCTCTATTCTGCATGCGTCCGCCGCCGCAATTTCCTCGGGAACCCCCATAGAGATAAGCCAGTTTGTGAACAGTATATGCCGCTCATAAACCTTCTCGGCAATCTCCCTGCCCTTGTCCGTGAGCGTAATGTAGCCGTTCTTGTCCACTATAATGCATTCCTGCTCACGCAGATTTTTCATGGCGACGCTTACGCTGGGCTTGGAATATTCCATTTCTGTGGCGATATCCACCGAACGAACGTCGCCGTTGCGGTTGTGAAGTATCAATATGGTTTCCAGATAATCCTCTCCGGATTCAAGTATTCTCCCTTTCATAATTCGCCCTTTCTGTCAACTGATGTTTTCATTTATTATAATACCATATTTTTCATTTCAAGTCAAGTCCCCATTTCTCATGCTGAGTATGCGTGCGATAACGCTGCCCTCATAAACGATGGGGTATTCTCTCAACGAAAAGATAAGCCCGTCCTCCGGCGCCGTGACCTCCTCCTCAACCGTTCCGGTTATCGGCGTAACAATATCGCCTATGACAGTGCCTTTCTGCACCCACATGTTATGTTCGACTTTGGGTATAAAAATACCCCCTTCTACCGAATGTATAACATGAACCGCACCGTCCGTGCTTACCATAGGGTGCGAAATTTTGTCCACAGCTCCCTCCCATATGCCAAGCTTTGACATAAGGTTGAATATACCCGTCAGAAGCTGCCGACAATAAGCCTTTGTGATACGCTGACCCACTCCCATCTCAATGACAAGCGTAGGCACGCCCTCTCCTCGCAGCGAGTACGCCAGCGACCCCTCTCCCACTGCGTTGGAATCATGCACCCACACGAAATCGGTGTTCAGCATTTTGGCATATTTCAGCAGCTGTCCGTCCTCGTCGCTGGGTATCCTTACCTGCGGTATCTCTCGGATAAATATGTTGCTGGCATGTATATCCACGCATACGTCGGCGCCCTTTATGTCTGCGACAAGCTTCGCCGCTACATTCTCCGCCACGGTTCCCCGCTCGCTGCCGGGGAATATTCTGTTCATATCCAGCCCGGACATAGGCACGGCACGGCTGACCGCCTCCATTCCCAGCGGATTTATCGAGGGGTAAATATCCACCGTTCCTTTCAGATAAGCCATATTTGCGGTTATGCTCTTCACCAGCTCATAGCAGACATACTGCCCCTCCAGCTCGTCGCCGTGTATTCCCGTGACAATCGCTATGCGCTTTCCTCCCTCGCAGCCAACTCCTTTAAGGCTGTTCTTTTTTATCGTGAGTACTTCATCAGCCGGAAGCCCCACAGACACCAGCGTTTCAATCATTTCAGATTTCCCCCGTATATACCTTTTGTTTATTTGCGCTTTAATATTACTTTCGGTTTCTACTCCACCGATTTCAGCGACTCCACCATGCTGATTTTTTTCAAATCCTTTCGCATGATCAGATTTACAATCAGCGAGAACGCCACCGTTATCAGAAACGACCACAGGAACGATAACGGGTGAATGTTTCTTCCGAACATCAGCTCGTCTATCTCCGCCGTCCGAATTATGAACTGACACAGCGCCACGCCGAGCAGCAGCCCTATCGCCGCCCCAATTACCGACAGTATATTGTTCTCTCGGAACACATAGCTTGAAACCTCATTATCGTAGAAGCCAAGCACCTTCAGCGTTGCTATCTCTCGTATACGCTCTGTAATATTAACATTGGTGAGATTATACAGCACCACGAACGCCAGCGCCCCTGCGGAAATAATCAGCACGATTACCACCAGATCCATTATCTTGAGCATATTCTCAAAGGTCTTTGAAGTCCCTGCGTTAAGCTGTACGCTGAGAACCCCGTCCACCGCCAGCAGCTTTTCGCTGAAGGCGTCCTGAACCTCCTCGTCTGCGCCCATGCCGTTGCTGAAATACACAATGTTGAATTCGGGCTGCTGTCCGAATAACTCTGCGTATTTTTCCTGCGAAATATACATATAGTGGCTCGCATAATGCTCCGTAATTGCCCCGACAGTTACCTCGCAGCTCTCGCTGTCGCTTATTTTGAGCGTAACCCTGTCGCCCTGCTCTGCGTCGAGCAGCTTTGTCAGCTTTTCCGTGACGATAGTTCCGTCCTCCGCCGAAGCAAAATCCAGCTTCTCGCCGGAACGCCTGTCCCGCAGATCTATCATATTCTCGAATATCCCGGTGTCCTCCACCGCAGTGACATAGCACTGCGCATTGGCATTGCCCGAGGTGAGCGTATATTGCTTTATGAGCGCCCTCGTATATTCCGTGTTCGGCTCATAATCCAGCAGTGCGTCATAGATTTTTTGCAGTCCCTCGTCATCTGTTCCGCTGTCGTAAACAATATACCCGCTGTAATTATATATGTCATTATACTGCAAGTCAACGATATCACCAATAGAATCCTTCAGTCCGAAGCCGGTGAGAGATAACGCCGTGCAGCCTGCTATGCCGATTATCGTCATGAACATTCTGCGCTTGTACCTGAAAAGATTTCGTCCCGTAACCTTGCCGAAAAATGACAGACTGTTCCATATGAAGCCGATTTTCTCCAGCAGCACACGCTTTCCGGCTTTGGGAGCCTTCGGCCGCATAAGCTCCGCAGGAGTTTCTCCGAGAGCCTTTCTTGCGGTCAGCAGCACCGTGATAGCGATAGCCGCAACCATGCTTCCTGCCGAAAAAACAATGTTTGAAATATTTAACTCAAAGTAGAAATCCGTGAAAATATACATAATGCCATATGCGAACATTATGATATACGGGAACAGGAACATTCCGATAAACGCCCCGACAAGGCTGCCGACAGCGGCGGCAATCACCGCATACAGCAGATAATGCCGCATAATAACGGCGTTTGAATATCCGAGGGATTTCAGCGTGCCAATCTGCATACGCTGCTCCTCCACCATTCTGGACATTGTGGTAAGGCAAACCAGCGCCGCCACCAGCAGGAAGAACACCGGGAAAATAGAAGCAATTTTGCCTATCCTCTCGGAATTGCTCTCATACTCTGCGTACCCCGGATTATCATCTCTCGTGAATATATACCACTTTGCCTCGCCTGCGTCCTCTATCCTGCTCTTTGCGTCGGCTATCTTGTTTTCCGCCTCCGATATCTCGGAATTGAACGTATCCACGCCTTTGCGGTATTCTTCCAGACCGTCCAGATACTGCTGCTTTGCGTCCTCAAGCTCCCTTGCGCCGTCCTCGTAATCCGCCTTTGCGTCAAGGAATTCCTGCTCCTTTTGCTCAAATTCCGCCAGACCGTCGTTATATTCCCGCTCCGCCCGAACAAGCTCATTCCGCCCGTCATTGAGCTGCTTCAGCCCGTCTGAGAATTCGGCGTAGCCCGTGTTATACTGCTCTGCGCCGTCAAGATACTTTTGGTAATTCTCGTTATACTGCGCCAGCCCCTCCTCGTACTGTCTGCGCCCCTCGTCTATCTGCTCCCGGGCCTCGTCAAGCTGCGCTTCTCCGTCCGCAAGCTCCCGCTCCGCCTCGTCGAGGTATGCCGAATTTTGCTCTATCTGCTCTTTCGCCTTGCTCAGCTGCAACGCTGCGTCGTCAAGCTGCGCCTTTCCCTCGTCCAGTTCAGCCTTAGCCGCCTCCAGCGTCGCTTTCTGCTGAATTACCTGTGCGTCGTCGCTTCCGAGCATCTGCTCCAGCTGTCCCACCGCCTCAACGCCGGTGTTGTACTGCTCCAGACCGTTGTTGTATTCTTCCAGTCTGCCGTTGTATTCTTCAATCCCGTAATCATACTGTACCTTGGCGTTTTCAAGCGCCTTTCTGCCGGCTTCCGTCTGGCTTCTTCCGTCCTCCAGCTCTGCCCTGCGGCTGTCGATTTCAGCCTGTCCGTTCTCCAGCTGCTCAGCGCTCTCGTCAAGGGTTTTCTTCGCCTCGTCAAGCTGTACTTTTGCCTCGGACAGCTGCTTTCTGCTCTCTTCAAGAGTTTTCTCGGCTTCGTCCAGCTTCTGCTGATTTTCGTTTATTTCAGCCCAACCCTTGTCTATCTCGTCTTTTGCGTCCGCAAGCGTCTGCCGAGCCTCATCTATCTGCGCCTGTCCGTCGTCAAGCTGAGCCTTTGCGTCCGCAAGCTCCTTTTCGCCGTCCTCAATTTTGATTTGTGCGTCATCAAGCTCCCGTTTTGCCTCGTCAAGTTCCTCCTGCCCGTCCGCTTTCGCTTCGGCAAGTTCCCTCTCTCCGTCGGAAATCTCGTCCTGCGCCTCGCCTATTACCTCGTCGTAGCGTATCTCGCTGCGCTCTTCGCCAAGCGCCTCCAGCCTGTCCTCCAGTTCATCTCTGAGCCTTTCATACTCGTCGGAATAGCTTGCCGCCCGTTTCATCTCGTCGGACTGCACATATATTTCCGTGTAGACCTCCTGCGTGAAATTGCTCTCGCCGACATACAGAAACGCTTGCAGAGCTCCGTTTCCTATGGTGGTACTTCCCCGCTGCGTCGCCGAAATATACATGGGAGTATCGAACGTGCCGACAATGGTGTATTCGGAATATTTCAGCGGAAATTCCTCCGCCTCGGTCGGGTCTGACAATTCCACCTTATCACCGATATTCATGCCCTCCCGCAGCTTGCTGGAATTCAGCACGCACTCGTTCTCCGCATGCGGCAGACGTCCCTCGGTTATATCTATGCGGTTCAGCACGCTGTCCTCGTTCAGAGAATATATCCTTGTGTTATAATCATGTCCGTTATAACTCAAAGTTAAATCCGTATACTTTGAAGCCTCCGCCCTGTCCACTCCGGGAATTTCCTCCAGCGCCCTCAGGTCGCCGTCAGTCAGCCCGAAAGAAGACATCACACGGATATCAAACAACTCATGCCCGTCATAGTAATTATCAGCGGATATTTTCATATCGTTGGGAGTAGCCCTTACTCCGCTGAAAAATCCCACGCCGATAGCGCATATGGTGAAAATGGACAAAAAGCGGTTTCTGGTTTTTGATATCTCCCTGAAAATATTTCTGGTTACTGCTTTCACCTGTCCACCTCTTTACCACTCAATTTTCTCGACCGGCGTAGGATTGCTGTTTGTGATAATATCCTCCACCCTGCTGTTCTTTATTTTGATAACTCTGTCCGCCATAGGTGCAATTGCGGTATTGTGGGTAACAAGAATGACCGTCATTCCGTCCACACGGCAGGTGTCCTGCAATAATTTAAGTATCACCTTGCCGGTGTTGTAATCCAGCGCACCCGTCGGCTCGTCGCACAGCATAAGCTTTGGCTTTTTGCTCAGCGCCCTTGCAATGGAAACACGCTGCTGCTCGCCGCCCGAAAGCTGCGCGGGGAAGTTATTCAGCCTTTCCCCCAGTCCCACCTTGCTCAGTATTTCCGCCGCAGGGATAAAATCCTTGGTAGTCTGTGCGGCAAGCTCCACGTTCTCCTTTGCGGTAAGATTTGGCATAAGATTGTAGAACTGAAAAATGAACCCCACGTCATATCTGCGGTAATTTGTCAGCTGTCTGCGGTTAAATCTGTCCACCCTAGAGCCATCAACGCAGATAACTCCCTCGTCGCAGCTGTCCATTCCGCCCAGCATATTCAGCACCGTCGTCTTTCCCGAACCGCTAGGCCCCACGATTATGGCAAATTCGCCCTCTTCTATGTCAAAGGTCATTCCGTCGGCGGCATTGATAGTCACTTCTCCCATATGATACCGCTTATAAACATTCTCCAGTGTAACAAAAGCCATATTACCGCACTCCTATTCTGTCATAAAACGGAACTGCTCAAATCAGCGGGGCTGCCCCCGCTCTTTTCAGCATATCCGAGATATAAGCAGACAGAGAAAACCGACTGATTTGCCGGTTTTCCCTGCCCCCTTTTCATTCTATCCTGTTCAGCCTATCTTGGATTTTCCGCCCATATAAGGTCTGAGTACCTCCGGAATATTCACAGTGCCGTCCGCATTGAGATTGTT
>CAYRLM010000130.1:0-6982 GCA_964425035.1 uncultured Ruminococcus sp. | reverse complement strand
ATAAATACAAATTTTTTTCCCAAACCTCTTGACAAATCCGCCAAAACAGATTATACTGTATATACAACACATTAACAGCTAAGGGAGCGTGGTAATTATGTCGCTTAAGGTCGATAACATAATCAAGACCTATGGCAATTATAGGGCGGTAGACGGTCTGAGCTTCGAGATGAACGAGCCGGGCGTATTTGCGCTGCTGGGGACAAACGGCGCAGGCAAAACCACATCTATCCGCATTATTCTGGGAATGCTGAGTGCGGACAGCGGCTCTGTCACATGGCACGGAAAAAGGTTCTGCACTGCGAACGAGTCAATAGGCTACCTCGCAGAGGAACGTGGCTTATACCCCAAATACAAGATAATGGATCAGCTGCTGTATTTCGCTTCCCTAAAGGGAATGCGCCGTCAGGACGCCTTGAAGTCGCTGGAATACTGGTTTGAGCGGCTGGGTGTGGAGGAATATCGGGACAAGCGTGCGGAGCAGCTCTCAAAGGGAAATCAGCAGAAAATACAGCTTATCGCCGCACTTGTCTGCGACCCGGAGCTGCTGATACTCGACGAGCCGCTGAGCGGTCTTGACCCGGTGAATGCGGAGCTTTTCAAGTCCGTTATCCGAGAGGAAACAAAGAAGAACAAATATGTTATCATGTCAAGCCACCAGATGTCCACAATTGAGGAATTCTGCCGCGGAATAGTGATACTTAACAAGGGAAAGACGGTGCTTCGGGGCGACCTTAACGAGATAAAGAAGGGCTACGGCAGGGTGAAGCTGACGGTGAAATGCGAGGGCGACATCAGCGCCATGGCGCAGGAATGCGGACTTACCGCCTCGGAGGAAACGCCCAACGGTTCCAGCTTCAGCGTGAGCAGCGAGGAACAGGCGCACAGGCTGCTGCACAGGATAATCGAAAGCGGAATGCCGCTGATAAAATACGAGCTGCGAGAGCCTTCCCTCAACGAAATATTCATAGAAAAGGTTGGTGAATCCGATGAAAAGTAACAATGCGGCCGGATGGAGAAAGGTATTCGGCTTCACGTTCGTGCAGTTCGTCAAAACGAAGTCGTTCATTGTCGGAACTGTGATAATTGCGCTGATAGTCATGCTGCTTACCGCCGGGGTAAACATACTCCCGAAGCTGCTGGGCGGCGACGAGCTTATTACCGAAGACGGCAGTGAAAACGAGCTGTCGCTGCGGCAGGTGTACATCTCGGACAGCACGGGAACGCTCACGGACGAGGATATGGCGCAGCTTTCCGCAATAGGAGTACCCGTTTCCGTCAGCGACCGTGAGGACAGCGAGCTTATCGCCGAGCTTTCCGATGAGGAAGCCGGAGCGGTGCTGGCTGCCGTATCCGCCGACGAGGAGGACGGAGAGATAGTGGGGTATTCCGTCAGGACGTATTATTCGCCGGATACCGACAGCGACTCGGTGGACGGAATTACAAGCATTGTCGTATCCCTGATGAAGTACCGCAATATGCTGAACCTCGGCGTGGCGCCGGAGGATTTTGCACAAACGCAGCGGTACTACACCACGTCAAAAATAGAGGCGGGTTCCGATGAGTGGAGCATATTCGAGTCGCTGATAAACTACATCGTACCCATAGTGTTCTCTCTGATACTGTTCATATTCATCTTCGCCTATGGGCAGACGGTGGCGCAGTCTATTGCGACGGAGAAAAGCTCCCGTGTAATGGAGCTTCTGCTGACCTCGGTAAGACCGCTGGCGGTGGTCATCGGAAAGGTGCTGGCAATGGGGCTGGTGTCGATATTGCAGTTCCTGCTGCTGGGTATAGTCGGCGTGCTGACCTTTATTGCGACCGCACCGTTCGGCATTGGCGGCGACCTGATTAAGCTCATGCAGGACAGCTCTCTCCAGACCGGGGAGAACGCCGAAATTGCACAGGCGCTGAGCAGCAGCTTCGGTTCGCTCAGTCCGCTGACATTTATTCTGATACTGGTGATATTCATACTGGGCTTCCTGTTCTTTGCGCTGATAGCGGCGCTGGTGGGGGCTTCGGTGGGAAGAATGGAGGATCTTGCGCAGGCGATGCAGCCCTATTCGCTGCTGGGAGTTCTGGGCTTCTACCTTGCTTATTTCCCGGTGATGTTCAATGCGGACAGCTTTGAAAACGGGGCTGCCTCCAGCAATCCCATGCAGGTGTTCTCTTATTATTTCCCGATAAGCTCGCCGTTCTCGCTCCCTTCTGCGCTGCTGCTGGGCAGCCTGTCGCTGCCGCAGGTACTGGCGGCAATGCTGATCCTTGCGGCGTTTGTGGTGCTGGTGGCGGTGATAGTCGCAAGGGTGTATGAGATGATAATTCTGCACACCGGCAGCCGGCTGAAATTCGGCGATATTATCAAGATGGCGGGAAAGAAAAAATAAACAGCCGATGAGCTTTACGGGGCAGGTAAGCGCAGACTTATCCGCCCCGTGCGTTTTCGGGCAGAAGTCCGAAAGGAACTTTTCGGCGGTTTGCAAAAATCCGAAAAAATCTCCCGTTGCTACTTGAAAAATTGGGGGAGATATGGTATACTGATAATGATAACAGGCTGTGACCTGTAATACTACACGAAAGAGGTGTTTAGTTTGAAGCACATCACGACTATCAACAAGGCTAATCTGAAGTCCTCCGCTGTAAAGGGCGGCTGCGGCAAGTGCCAGAGCTCCTGCCAGTCTGCCTGCAAGACCTCCTGCACAGTTGCTAACCAGAAATGCGAGTCTGAAAAGTAATATCCCCGAAGATGTTGCACAAGATGGGCGGAGCTGTTCCGCCCAGTTTTTTTGATAAGTTTTTTTAGAATTTTGAGAATTATAAAAGAAAGGGATTTTTAATGATACACAAGTTCAAACAGCTTGGCTACAATATAGTGCTGGACGTAAACAGCGGCGCCGTACATCTTCCGGACGACTGCGCATATGATTTGCTGGACTATATCGGCGCACCCATGTCCGAAACCATGCCCGACGATCTGCCCGCGAAGCTTCCGCAGTATTCCGGCAGCGAGGTCTGTGAGAGCTATGCCGAGCTTTATCAGCTGTATAAGGACGGTGCTCTGTTTGCGGAGGACGATTACGAGAAATACAGCGATACCATGGTGAAATCCCCGGTGAAGTCCATGTGCCTGAATGTTTCACATGACTGCAACCTGCGCTGCGAATACTGCTTCGCACAGACCGGAGATTTCGGCGGAGAGCGCTGCATTATGACCCCGGAAACGGGGCGCAGGGCTATTGACTTCCTTATCGAGCGTTCGGCGAACCGCGAGCAGCTGGAGCTGGATTTCTTCGGCGGCGAGCCGCTGATGGCATGGGACACCGTGGTGCAGACCGTGGAATACGCACGCTCCGTCGAAAAGCAGCACGGAAAGCACTTCCGCTTCACCATAACTACCAACGGTATGCTTCTGGACGACAAGAAGATAGAATACATAAACAAGGAAATGAGCAACTGCGTCCTCTCACTTGACGGCAGACGTGAGGTCACAGACCGTATCCGCAGAACAATAAACGGCAAAAGCTGCTTCGACATAATCGTGCCGAAATTCCAGAAGCTGGTGCAGAGCCGAGGAACAAAGGATTACTATGTCCGTGCGACATTCACAAAGTATAATCTGGATTTCACCGAGGATATACTTGCAATGCGTGATATGGGCTTTGTACAGCTTTCCGCAGAGCCTGTTGTGACCGCCCCGGATATGCCCTATGCCATAAACGAGGAGGATCTGCCGAGAGTATTTTCGGAATACGACAGGCTGTGCGATATCATGGCGAACCGCACCGAGAACAAATTCAACTTCTTTCACTTTATGGTAGACCTGAACGCCGGCCCGTGCGCCATCAAGCGGCTGAGAGGCTGCGGCTGCGGCAACGATTATGTGGCGGTGGAGCCGCACGGCGATATTTACCCCTGCCATCAGTTCGTAGGTATAGAACAGTGGAAAATGGGCAACCTGTATGACGGTACATTCAACGACGACATCAAAACCTACTTCTCCAAGGTGCATGTTTACAGCAAGGAGGGCTGCCGCAGCTGCTGGGCGAAGTTCTTCTGTTCGGGCGGCTGCAATGCCAACAGCTTCATCTATGAGGGCGACGTGAAGAAGCCCTACAAGCTTGCGTGCGAAATGCAGAAGAAGCGGCTGGAATGCGCAATAGCCCTCGCCGCAGACCGTGCGGTCAAGGGTCAGGACGCTCCCTCGATGAGCGAAGCGCCTGCAAGTATGGGATAATTCGTCGGGAAAGCCCCAAAAGAGTTTTCGACACGCTGAAACGAAATATAATTCATCGTTTTCCCGTGTAAAGCTTCTTTATAACTGTGACCTGTTGTTCAGCGTGATTTAATTGTTTGTTCAAATTTGTTTCACCCAATCTACACAAAAAGCAGTTATACTGTTATCAAACAAAGGAAAAGGGAAACCGGACAGACACCGATCTCCGGACGAAAGGAAGAATTGATCATGTTTGACTATAACAATGGCAGCAACGGCATGAACGACCGTCAGGATACACAATATCAGGGCAATTTCTCGACTGAACCTCAGCCCCCGAAGAAGCCCAAAACACATAAGACCGGAAAGGTTGTCGCCCTCATTGCGGCAGTCGCAGTGCTGTGCGGCGGCGCAGGCTTCGGCGGCGCATATGCGGCGAACAAGGCGGTCAGCATGATAAGCGGCGGCGACACCGTTTCCGACAGCGGCGATTACGCTTCCGCCGGGAATTCCGATAGCGAAGCAAACTCCGGCGCTGCGGATTCCTCGGATACGAGCCTTTCCAGTGAAGCTCAGGCGGTGATTGACTCGCTGAAGAACGACAGCGGTCATACCGTTTCCGGCAGCGTAGAGTACAACAGCGACGGAACCTATGCATACACAAGAGATCTCGTTGCAGAGGTCAAGGACTCCATCGTGTACATTGAGGTATATGTCACCTACCGCGGACAGGAAACGCTTTACGGCGCAGGAAGCGGCATAGTGATATCCTCTGACGGTTATATCATCACAAATGCGCATGTGGTTGAAAACGACGATTACATTGTATCCAAGGTAACGATAAACGTAAATACCACCGACCCCTCCACAGGCGACAGCATTTCCAACAGCTACACCGCAGAGGTGCTGGGCTCAGATACCGACACAGACCTTGCGGTGCTGAAAATTGACGCAGAGGGTCTGCACGCAGCGCAGCTGGGCGACTCCGACAAGCTAAGCCTCGGCGACGACGTTGTGGTAATAGGCAACCCTCTGGGACTTGAAACCTCCGTTGCAAAGGGCGTTGTTTCGGGACTTAACCGTCAGGTGTATGACGACAACAGCGTTTCCGCAATCCAAACGGATACAGCGATAAACAGCGGTAATTCCGGCGGCGGACTGTTCAACATGTACGGCGAGGTTGTTGGCATAGTCAACATGAAGCTCATCAACAACAACGCCGAGAACCTCGGCTTCGCCATCACGATAAATGATGCCAAGACCGTTATCAGCGACCTTATCACCAAGGGATATGTGAGCGGCAGACCGATACTGGGTATCACCTGCCTTCAGGTAAGCGACTATCTGGGCGCAATACAGGGCATGACTCCCGGTCTGCTGGTTACTGATATTGACAGCAGCCTTGCGATAGCAAAGAGCGAGCTTGTCGTGGGTGACACAATCACCGCAATCAACGGCACTGAGGTGCGTTCCGTTGACGAGGTTTCCGAGGTAATCAAGGACATGAAGCCCGGTGATACAGTTACGGTGACGGTTTCGAGAACCGACAGCCGCGGACGTGACAAATCCGTGGATATCGAAATAGAACTTTCGGAATACAGCGGAAGCTGATTTAACTGCCTGCTTCGCAGACAAAGCAAATTTTATAGACGAAAAGAGCCAAACGATGAGTTTGGCTCTTCAGCTTGTCGAAAAACCCCGCCGCAGCGGAATAAAAGTTTTCGATCCAGCCTTTTTCAAAAGGCTGGCGGGGGCGGGGCAGAGCCCCGCACTCGGCGCAAAGCGCCGCCACTCGGTGCGCAGCACCGCCAAACGCCAAAAGAGCGCTAAAGGGGTACGGGGGAAAACAAGAGTTTTCCCCCGATTCGCAGACGGTAGTCTGTAAAGACTTTATCGACAGACTAGAGCCAAACGATGAGTTTGGCTCTTTTTGCTGCATATAGGATAATGCCGGCGAAAAATCACGACTTAGGATAATCGACATTTCGTGCAATACGTCAATTATCTCAAGAACACAAACCAGTTGCTGTCAGTAAATTTGTATAAATTAATCAAATTGAACGCTTTATTATTGTTCCAATTCACGGTAATGCTAATTAAATCTTGAAATTTCTGCGAAATAATAGTATAATGATAGGTGGTGTTAATCAGCTAATGGCGCACAAGCGCCCGTGTATATGAAAGGGGTCACTAAAAGATGAAATCTCCGTTGACTAAGGAGGAGCTGAGAAGACAGCTCGACGGCATACTCGAATTCGACTTCAGGACAGACGCACAGAATGCTACTATCACGCAAATATACCGCGCTCTTTCCTCTATCGTTGTAAATCACCTCAAGGAAAAGCGCCACAACTTCATGCGCGAATGCAATTCCAAGGGCAGAAAGCAGGTTTATTACCTCTCAATGGAGTTCCTGATGGGGCGCTCCCTCAAGACCAGCCTTTACAATCTCGGCATGCAGGACGTAGCCGAAGAAGCCCTCAAGGATATGGGCATAAAGATTGACAGCGTTTATGACGAAGAGCCGGACGCAGGTCTCGGCAACGGCGGTCTGGGCAGACTTGCCGCATGCTATATGGACGGACTTGCCACCTGCGAGTACCCCGCAACGGGCTATTCTATCCGCTATGAGTACGGTATCTTCAAGCAGAAGATCGTTGACGGCTGGCAGACCGAGCTTCCCGACAACTGGCTGCCGGGCGGCGGCGCATGGCTCGTTCCCGTTCCCGATCAGGCGATCGAGGTTCATTTCGACGGCAACATCAACGA
>CAYRLM010000129.1:0-7014 GCA_964425035.1 uncultured Ruminococcus sp. | reverse complement strand
AATTAGGCAGAATGTATTAAAATCAAAGAGGTATAAACGTTTACATTTATCCGCAATGTCGGACGTTTCGGCGGAAAAGTCCCGGCGGGATTTTTTCGGCGGTCTGTGTTAATGTGACGTTTACATATTGATTTATCAAGGAGAATAAAAACATGGCTTACATTTTAGGCGTTGACATCGGAACCTCAGGAACAAAGACCGTGATTTTCTCGGAGGACGGCACACCTGTTGCTTCTGCGACCTACGAATACCCCCTGTACACACCGCAGAACGGCTATGCCGAGCAGGAGCCGCTGGATTGGTGGAATGCCTCTGTGAACGGCATAAAGGACGTGATTGCCGAAAGCAAGGTAAGCCCTGACGATATAAAGGGCGTGGGACTTTCGGGACAGATGCACGGACTTGTAATGCTGGACGCAGAGAACAGACCTATCCGCAAATCCATCATCTGGTGCGATCAGCGTACCGCCAAGGAAGTGGTTGAGATCACCGACAAGGTAGGCGCTGACAGAATGATCGAGATTACCGCCAACCCCGCTATCACCGGCTTTACCGCCGCAAAGATAATGTGGGTGAAGAACAACGAACCGCAGAATTACGAGAAGTGCCGCCATATTCTGCTGCCGAAGGATTATATCCGCTTCATGCTGACAGGAGAGTACGCTACCGAGGTTTCCGACGCCAGCGGAATGCAGCTGCTTGATATCCCGAACCGCTGCTGGTCTGACGAGGTCCTTGGAAAACTCGGCATCGACAAGTCGCTTCTCGCAAAGGTTTATGAGTCGCCTGAGATCACGGGAACAGTAACGGCGAAGGCTGCGGAGCTTACCGGGCTAAAGGTCGGAACTCCGGTTGTCGGCGGTGCGGGAGATAATGCGGCTGCGGCGGTAGGCACGGGCGTTGTCGAGGACGGCAAGGCTTTCACCACAATCGGTTCGTCGGGCGTTGTGTTTGCGCATACCTCCGATATTTCCATAGACAAGAAGGGCAGGGTGCATACCTTCTGCTGTGCTGTACCCGGCTGCTGGCACGTTATGGGCGTTACCCAGTCCGCCGGCTTGTCCCTCAAATGGTTCAGGGATAATTTCGCATGGTCTGAGATGGAAACCGCACTGGCTATGGGAGTAGATCCCTATTATTTGATGGATAAGGAGGCGGGAAGCGTTCCTATCGGCGCAAACCGTCTGCTGTATATGCCTTATCTGAACGGAGAAAGAACACCGCACCTCGACCCGAATGCCAGAGGCGTATTCTTCGGGCTTTCCACCATGCACAAGAAGAAAGAAATGCTCCGTGCGGTAATGGAGGGCGTTTCTTACTCGCTGCGCGACTGCGTGGAGGTCATGCGTGAAATGAACATAAACGTAAGCGACATGATGGCTTGCGGCGGCGGCGGAACCTCTCCGCTCTGGCGGCAGATGCTCGCCGACCTCTACGGCTGTCAGGTAAAGACCACACAGAACAAGGAAGGCCCTGCGCTTGGCGTAGCTTTGCTGGCGGCTGTCGGCGCCGGGATTTACAAGAGCGTTCCCGAGGCGTGCCGCGCGGTCATCAAGCCCGAAAAGATACAGGATCCTATCCCTGAGAACTCCGCCGAGTACGAAAAGGTATACGAAATGTACAGAAAGCTCTACCCGGCAATGAAGCAGTGCTTCGCCGAACTTGCTCAGATGTAATATTGCAAGCCCCTGCGGTTACGGTTCCGCAGGGGCGTTTTATATATTTTAACGGATTTTCGGGAAATTTTACAGGGTAAACCGCTGTCGTGCTATAATGAACATATAAGAGCTGCGAGGCTGTTTCCTCTAAACAGCTCCATTAAATAACTCGGCAGTGAAAACAATGCCGAGATTTTGGAGGTAATTATATGTTTTGTTCAAAATGCGGCAAAGAAATAGCAGACGGATCTGCATTTTGCAGTGCATGCGGAAATCCGACAGCATTCAATCAGGCACAGGTAAATTTGCGTTCCGGCATGAACATGAATACCCCAGATGCCGGAATGACCAATGAGGAAAAAACGAAAAAGCTGGCGGCTGTCTGGTCGTTTATTCTGGTGTCTTTGGCTGAATTATTTATGGCGTGGTCGATATGTGTTTCAGAGGGAAGAATATTGTTTGGCAGCGATATGCCTGACCGGATACTGAGCAGATGGTGGGAGGATAATTCTTGGTTATTTGTTTTAGCAGGTTTTTTTCTAACTTTTGATGTTCTGATTAATATATTCATATTTTACGTTGTACCGTATGTAAACCGAATATTTGAAAAGACGAAAAAGAATATAATTATTCAGTATATTTTCAAAGTTGTAATATTTACCTTTTTGCCGTTGATTTTTGCGGCAGGCATAGATGAAACACTGGATATTTTCTCTGCTTGGTTGGTTCTTTTTGGATTATTTGTTGCCGTACTTTATGCTGTTGCTTTGATTGCTTATTGCAAAGCGGCAAATTGCGAAAGACTTGAGAAATTCGGGGTCGAGGTAAAAGACCATGCTCCCAACGTTTCAAATCTGACGGAAGATAATACCGACGCTCCGAAAGATTTTTGGATATGCCCGAAATGCAGTTCACATAACAGTTCCGCACAGAGCCAGTGCAAGGACTGCGGATATTATAAATAAGCTTATGTCCGAAAGTCGAAAAGCTCCGCAGTGGGATTTTTCCGGGAGTATCTCATCGTGTGAGCGTTCCCTATGTTGTGTTTTTTGTGGATTTTCGGGAAATTTTACAGGGTAAACCGCTGTCGTGCTATAATATATATAGAAGCTGCGAGGCTGTTTGCTCTTAAACAGTTTCCTTAAATAACTCGGCGGTGAAAAATGTCGAGATTTTGGAGGTAATTATATGTTTTGTTCAAAATGCGGCAAAGAGATAGAAGACGGGGCATCATTTTGCAGTGAATGCGGAACTCCGACGGTTTTCAATCGGGCGCAGGTCAATTTGCGTTCCGGCATGAACATGAATACTCAAAATGACGGAATGACCAATGAAGAAAAAACGAAAAAGCTGGCGGCTATCGGATCCTTTGTGCTGGCGTTTGTGGCTGAGATGTTTGTGGTATGGTCAATATGTGCGACAAAGTGGAAAATAATTTTTGGAAGCAGTATACCCGATAGTTCTTTAGAGAGATTTTGGGACGATACGAGCTGGGTAGCCGTTATAGCGGCTTTAATGCTAACTTTCGAACGTTTGATGACTTCTTTTAGGATTTATATATCTGCATACATTAATCGTTCTTTTGCGAAGTTTAAGAAAGCAGGTATAGGCGGCTTTATATGGAGCTTGGGCATACTCGTCATTGTGCCGATAATAATGTCAAATTATTTTTATGAAAAGGGTGGATATTATCCTGTCGGACTGATTGCTTTGGGGGTATTTGCATGTCTGCTTAATATCCCCGCTGCCATTACATATTGGAAGGCGGCAGAATGCGAAAGCCTTGCTCAATTAGAGAATAAAGCAGCCGACAGAAAAAGTTTAGTATCCAGACTTTCCAATATGACGGAAGATAATACAAGCGCTCCGAAAAATATTTGGATATGCCCGGAATGTGGTTCGCGTAACAGTTCCTTACAAAACCAGTGCAAGGACTGCGGATATTATAAATAGCTTCGCCCCAAAGTCCCAACGGGATTTTCGGACGTTCTGAGCCGATCGCAGGATCGGCTTTTTTCTTTGTAATACTTGAATTCTTGCCGTCGATATGATATACTTATAAAAAACATCAGGAGGTAATGCAAATGTATACGCCAAACGAACACCGCTACGAAAAAATGATCTACAACCGCTGCGGCAACAGCGGATTAAAGCTCCCTGCCGTTTCTTTCGGTATCTGGCAGAATTTCAGCCACAAGGACTGCTTTGAGAACATGGAGCAAATGATACGCACAGCCTTTGATTTGGGAATAACCTACATCGACGCCGCAAACAATTACGGCAATCCCTACAACGGCTCTGCGGAGGAGAACCTCGGCAGAATACTCGACCGTGGACTGCGCCCCTACCGTGACGAGCTTATCATTTCCACCAAAGCCGGCTATGAAATGTGGGACGGCCCATACGGCGACCGCAACGGCTCTCGGAAGTATCTCACCGCTTCCCTCGACCAGTCGCTCAGACGAATGAAGCTTGATTATGTGGATATTTATTACCACCATATCTTCGATCCGAACACGCCTTTGGAGGAAACCGCCCTCGCCCTTGACAACGCCGTAAAACAGGGAAAAGCGCTTTATGTCGGCATTTCCAACTACAATAAGCGGCAGACCGCCGATATCATGGCTATATTCAAGGAGCTTCACACGCCGTTTGTTGTAAATCAGCCCAGCTATTCCATGTTCAACCGCTGGATAGAAGCGGACGGTCTTAGGGATTTTGCGGCGGAGCAGGGGGTAGGTCTGGCGATATTCCAGCCGCTTTATCAGGGCATACTGACCGACCGTTATTTGAACGGAATACCGGACGATTCCCGTATCGGAAAGGGTCGCACATGGATACGCGGCGAGCTGACCGAAAAGAGGCTCGCACAGATAAAAAAGCTGAACGAGATAGCCGCCGCCCGCGGACAGAAGCTGTCCCAGATGGCGATATCATGGGCGCTTAGAGAGGGAAAGGTAACCACCGTGCTTATCGGCGCTTCATCTCCGGAGCAGATAATCGAGAACGCCGCCGCAGTAGAGCGCCTTGACTTTACACCGGAGGAACTGTCGGAAATTGACAGCATTATTTCGGAATAAATCCGTATATTTATTTTAAGTCATAAAAAAACTACTTGCAATAATCACCGTGTTGTGCTATAATATATAGGATAATAAATGGTGAAATACGGCTGTGAAGCTCCGAATGCACAGTTTCGCCCCACGGGTAACTCCGCCAGGCTGACATAGGGTGCGGGCAGTACAGCCATCGCCAATGCCGTAAATAAAGGCGCAGCGTCGGTGAACCAAGGCATAGTACCCTGTAATCCGATTTAAGGCGCCGTTCGGCAAATGAGTGAACCGAAAGGACGTTTGATTATGGCTAAGATCGCAGTTCTGGGCTACGGTGTGGTAGGCTCAGGAACAGTCGAGGTTTTCTATAAGAATAAAGAAAGCCTTGAAAAGAAGGCTGGGCAGGAAATGGATATCAAGTATATTCTCGATATCCGTGATTTCAGCGACAGCCCCTACAAGGACAAATTCGTCAAGGATTTCAATATTATTCTGAATGACCCTGAGGTTACGGTCGTGGCTGAGGTCATAGGAGGGCTGAAGCCGTCATATGATTTTGTAAAGTCCTCACTCGAAGCCGGGAAAAGCGTTGTCACCTCCAACAAGGAGCTGGTAGCCGCAAAGGGCGCAGAGCTTCTCGCAATCGCCAAGGAGAAGAACGTGAACTTCTTCTTCGAGGCAAGCGTTGGCGGCGGTATTCCTATAATCAAGCCGCTTCACGCATGCCTTTCCGCTAACGAGATCGACGAGATTGCAGGTATACTTAACGGCACTACCAACTTTATTCTCACCAAAATGATCCGTGACGGCATGGATTTTGAAAAGGCGCTTAAAATCGCTCAGGAACTGGGCTATGCGGAGCGCAACCCCTCTGCGGACGTTGACGGTCACGATGCCTGCCGCAAGATATGCATTCTTGCGTCGCTGGCTTTCGGAAAGCATGTTTATCCGGAGAGCGTACACACCGAGGGCATTACCAAGATAACCCTTGAGGACGTTGCCTACTGCGACAGCGCAGACAGCAAGATAAAGCTCATAGGCTGCGCAAAGCGTGAGGACGGCGGCGAAATCTCCATAGGCGTATTTCCGGCGGTCATCAGGGACGAGAGCCAGCTTGCGGGTGTAAACGACGTGTTCAATGCAATTCTGGTTCGTGGCGACGCAACGGGCGATGTCGTATTCTACGGCAAGGGTGCGGGAAAGCTTCCCACAGCCAGCGCAGTGGTAGCTGATATCGTTTCGGCGGTAAAGCACTCCGGCACAAGCAAGTCACTGACATGGTCAGACAGCACACAGGATTTCATCAGGGATTTCAGCGAGTTCGCCTGCGCAAGCTACATCAGGCTTTCCACCGACAATGCGGAGGTTACAAAGGCGCTCGTCAAGGCGCTCTTCGGCGAGGTGTCCTATCTTTCCAGAAAGAACCAGCCGGATAACGAACTGGCGTTCATCACAAGCGTAATGACCGAAAAGGATACGACCGCTGCAATCGGAAAGGTTTCCGACAGCGCAGAGCTGCTCGGCAGAATTCGTGTTCTGGATTATTGATACAGCATTGCTGACGCACAGAAGAACAGGTCGGCGTGTTGGCTGACCTGACTGAGGCAGCCGACGGGATTTCGGCTGTACTGATAAATTCGGAGGATTAGAAGATAATAATGGAAGCAGAAACTCCAAAGTATAAGCGTGTGCTGCTCAAGCTGAGCGGCGAGGCACTTTCCGGCGACAAGGGAAGCGGGCTTGACATTCCCACCATTGAGAATATCTGCCGCAGCATAAAGAAGTGCGTCGATGTCGGCGCAGAGATGGGCATTGTTGTCGGCGGCGGTAATTTCTGGCGCGGAAGAAGTTCCGACGGAATGGACAGGGCGAGAGCCGATCATATCGGTATGCTGGCAACGGCGATGAACGCCCTCGCAGTAGCCGACGTCCTTGAAAAACAGGGCTGCACGGTACGTGTTCAGACTGCCATCACGATGCAGCAGGTAGCCGAGCCGTTCATTCTCGGCAAGGCCATAAGACACCTTGAAAAGGGCAGAGTGGTGATATTCGGCTGCGGCACGGGCAACCCGTTCTTCTCGACAGACAGCGCCGCTTCACTCCGTGCTGCGGAACTCGGTGCCGATATACTGCTGAAAGCGACGATGGTTGACGGAATTTATGACAAGGATCCAAAGAAGTTCCCCGACGCTGTAAAGTATGACGTAATAACACACCACGAAATTCTTGTGAAGAAGCTTCAGGTAATGGACAGCGCAGCTACCGCAATCTGCACTGAAAACAACATTCCTATAATCGTATTT
>CAYRLM010000128.1:0-7210 GCA_964425035.1 uncultured Ruminococcus sp. | reverse complement strand
GCCGAAGAAGCCGCCGTGCAGATGATTTACCTTGTTATCGTTCGGGGAAAGCTTGTAGCTCTTGCCTGAAACGGTTATCTCAGCGCCGCCGATACGGTTGGCATATCTGCCGACAAGCGCACCGTGGGTGGAATTGCCGTCAACGTACTCCTGCAGCGTGTCGTAGCCCAAAACCACGTCTGCGTTATTGCCGTTTCTGTCAGGCACCTCGATACCTACTACCGCACCGCCGAAATTTGTCAGCCTTGCGACAGCGCCGCTCTTGTTCGTCAGCGTGAACAGCCAGCACTTGTAGCCTCTGAAAAAGCCGAATTCTGTCTTTGAAATGCTCATGGGAAATTACCTCCAGATTATATTAATACTTGTCATCATCAAGTATGATGGTCTTGGCGCGCGGCTTTGCGGTGGCGGTAGTCAGCGGCTTCCTTACCTCCTGCTCCGTCTTGCTTTCGGGGGCTGCCGGCTTTGGCTCCGGCTTCTCCTCCGGTTTAACCGCGGGTTTTGCTTCGGGCTTGACCGCAGACCTTGCTTCCGGCTTTGCCGGGGCGGCTGTCGGCTTCTTTTCGGACTTTGCCGGTGCAAAGGCTGTCGTCGGTGCGGAAGTCCTTGCGCCCCTGTCGGCCGACTGCTTGGGCTTGCTTTCCTGCTTCTTTTTAGCGGCTGCTTCGGCGCTTGGGAGCTTGAAACGCTGCACCAGTTCAAGCAGCACTTTTGCCTGACCGGAAAGCTCCTCGGCGGAAGCCGCACACTCTGCGGAAGATCCGCTGGTCATCTGCACGGATTTGGATATCTGATCCATGCCGACAAGTATCTGCTTTACGCTGTCCGCCTGTACTCTCGAAGCGTCTGCGATTTGGTCGATAACCTTTGCTGTGTCGTCTGTTTCGGAAACTATCTTGTCCAGCATTTTGGCTGTTTCGTTTGCCATGACCGTGCCGTTTTCCACAGCGGAAAGCGCCATCTTGATAAGCGCCGTGGTATTCTTTGCCGCCTCTGCGGTCTTTCCCGCAAGCTGTCCTACCTCTCCGGCAACTACCGCAAAGCCCTTTCCTGCTTCACCGGCTCTCGCCGCTTCGATAGAAGCGTTAAGAGAAAGAATATTGGTCTGGAACGAGATATCCTCAATAGCCTTGATGATATTTGCGATCTTTGAGGAGGTTTCGTTGATCTCCTCCATTGCGTGAAGCATATCGGACATCTTCTTGCTGCCCTCGTCAACAATGGCACGGCAGTCGTCCGCAAGCTCCTTTGCCTTTTCTGCGCTGTCTGCGTTGGAATTGATGTTGTTGGATATCTCGACAACGGAGCTGTTCAGATCTCCGACGGTAGCCTCCTGCTGTGTTGCCGCCTGTGACAGCGTCATGGAGTTGTCGCTCATGCTGCCCGATCCCTCGGCGACCATTCTGCTGGAAGCCTCTATCTGTCTGATTACGCCGCTGGTGCTTTCGGCTATTCCCTCGAGAGCGGTCTTTATGGGCGCATAATCGCCGACATACTCCGCCTGCGGCACTGCGGTGAGATCCTCGTTGGCAAGCTTAACTGCCACCTGACGTATATCCGTTATCATCTTTCCGGTGGAAACCGTCATGTCATTAACGGTGTCGGCAAGGGTCTGGAGCTCGTCGCCGGTATTCACCGCAACGGGAGCGCCGGAAAGATCGCCCTTTGCCATTGCGAGTATTTTCGTGTTGATGGCGTCCAGAGGAACGGTGATGAGCTTTACGCATTTCCTTATAATAAATGCGCCTGCAACAAAGCTTATCACAGAGGTTGCAATCATTATCAGCAGCGCCGTAGTGGAGTTGTCGCTGAATGCTCCGGCTTTATAGCTTACAAGAACCGTCCAGTCCGTGCCGTCTATCTTTGAGCCGTATATCAAACGCTTTGAACCGTTTGCATTCACGGTCTGCACCTTATTCGTGCCGACATACGGCGATACCTGCTCCTGAGTGAGCGAGCCGTTCTTAGCCAGCAGCTGACCGGAGGACGTAAGCACATAGAATTCTGCGTCAGTTGAAGTATCCATGGCAGACAGGACATCTGTGAGCCATTCGGTACCGACGGCAATATATGCGGTTCCTCTCGAATACTCGCCGGTAACAACTATGTAACCGTCGGTGCTTACCCCGACGCCGGACGTTGTGTCCGCATGTGTGTTGATATCAATTATGGCGCTGTCGGCCGCCTTCAGCTTATCGGTCTGGGCGGTAGTTCCGTCAAGGGAAGCCACAAGAGTGCTGTAATGCTTCAGATTAGTGCTGACAAGGCCGGAAGCTGCTGCCGCACTGTCGGTCATCTGGCTTTGCATGTCGTTTTGACTTTGCGTTATCAGGCAGCCCATTCCGGTTATTCCGGCAGAGAGAATGCCATAGGCCATCACCGCCATAACAGCGATATATATCCTCGTGCCGAGCTTCTTCTTGTTTTTCATAACGATCCCTCACTTCAGATGAATTATTCCGCAACCGCCGCTGCTATACAGCAGACAACGGCGCACCGCTGTACTATATTTTATTTTAGCACATTTGGACGAATGTGTCAACTAATTTTTGGGAAATTTCAGCTGATATTGATATAAAGTAATACCTCGGCTCCCGTACCGTCTTTCAATGTCAGCATGAAGCTTGTGCCGCAGCGCTTTCTGCCGCCGTCGGGCAAAACAGTTTCAAACGCCTCTTCGGGTATCTCCAGCGTTATCCTGCGGCTCTCGCCGGGGGCGAGCTTCACCCGACAGAAACCGCAAAGCGAGCCGTTCGGCACGTCGTATTCGGAACAGCCCCGGATATACAGCTGCACAACGTCCTCGGCGCAGAATTTGCCGATATTCTTCAGCGTTACGCTCACCGAATGTTCCTTGTACTCCGGCTGCGTCAGCTCAAATTCCGAATAGCTGAGCCCGTAACCGAACGGATACAAAACGTTATCGGGCGAACAATAGCGATAGGTGCGCCCTTTCATGCCGTAATCTCGGATATCGGGCAGCAGGTCGGCGGTTCTGTAAAATGTCACGGGCAGCTTTCCGCTCGGCGAAGCGTCCCCGAAAAGCAGCCGTGCCAGCGCCCTGCCGCCAAGCTGACCGGGATACCACATGTCAAGCAGCGCATTGCACTTTACCTCGACATTGACGGAGCTTCCGGCAGCAAGCACGATGACCAACGGCTTTCCCAGTGCGGAAAGCTTTTGCAGCAGAAGCCTCTGGCTCTCTGGCAGGCGCAGGTCGGGCTTGTCGCCGGAGCTGAATTCGTTTCCGGTATCGCCCTCCTCGCCCTCAAGCGTGGCGTCAAGACCCACGCAGGCTATGACGACATCCGCATTCTCCGCAGCCGCCAGCGCCTCGGAATAAAGGTCGCCCGGCTGCGCCAGCCCCTGCGTTCTGTCACGGTAAAGATGACAGCCCTGCGAATACAGTATCCGCCCGGAAAAGCGTTCTCTTATTCCGTCAAGGAACGTTACATATTCGTCGGCGGTGCCGTTGTAGTTCCCTGTGAGCGCTTCGCGGCTGTCTGCGTTAGGCCCTATCACCGCAACGGTACCGACGCTGTCCGAAAGCGGCAGAGTACCGTCGTTTTCAAGCAGCACGGCGGAGCGCAGGGCGCATTCCAGCGAAGCCGCCTTATGCTCGTCCGACGACACGGCGGTGTACGGAATATCGTCGTATTCCGTCCGGTCAAGCTGCCCCAGCCTTATTCTGGTGCGGAGCACATGCACGCAGGCACGGCGGATATCCTCCTCGGTGACAAGCCCCTTTTCCAGCGCCGCAAGTATGTGAAGATATGTATTTCCGCAGTTCATGTCGCAGCCCGCTTTAAGCGCCAGCGCAGCGGACTGAGGCGCAGATGCGGTAATGCGGTGATGTGTGTGGAAGTCGGCTATCGCCCAGCAGTCCGACGTGAAATAACCGTCAAAGCCCCACTCGCGGAGCTTACCCATAAGGAACGGACTTGCGCACGCAGGTTCTCCGTTTACAAGGTTGTACGCTCCCATAACGCTTTCAACATGCGCGTCCTTCACAAGCGCCCTGAATGCGGGGAGATAGGTTTCCTCGATATCCTTTGGGGAAACCTCGGCGTCAAAAACATGGCGCTCCGCCTCCGGCCCGCTGTGTACGGCGAAATGCTTTGCGCAGGCGGCGGTTTTCAGATAGCGTCCGTTCCCCTGCAAGCCCCTGACGTATTCCACACCCAGCTGCGAGGTCAGATAGGGATCTTCGCCGTAGGTTTCATGCCCTCTGCCCCAGCGAGGGTCACGAAAGATATTCACATTGGGTGCCCACAGCGTCAGTCCCTTGTAAATATCGTGATCGCCGTGAGCCTGCGCCGCATTGTACTTTGCACGGGCTTCCTCGGCGGTGATTTCTCCCGCCCTGCGCAGACGGTCACGGTCGAACATCGCCGCCATGCCTATCGCCTGTGGGAACATGGTCGCAGTTCCCGCACGGGCAACGCCGTGAAGTCCCTCGTTCCACCAGTTGTAGGCGGGAAGAACTCCCGGTATCGCCGGGGCGTCATATTTAAGCTGCTCCGCCTGCTGCCGTACTGTCAGCGTATCCGCCAGAGCCTCTGCTCTTTCCTGCGGAGTTAATGATTGGTCGCGGTATTTTTCCATAAAAATATATCACCCTATGCGTTTTCGTTGATGAACCTTAGTATATCTCCCATTACCTCGTCGCTGTTAAGCTCGAAAATAAGCTCGTGGCGAGCCTCGGGATAGATGTGTATATTCACCATGCAGCCATGCTCCAGATAGCGCATACATGCGGCTCTCACACCTCTGCCGTATTCCCCGACGGGATCCATCGAGCCTGACATGAACAGTATCGGCAGATCTGTGGGGGTGTTTTCGATAACGCAGTCGGAATTGGCGCACATCAGCGCATTCAGCAGATCCCTGAAGCCTGCGACGGTGAACGTGAAGTTGCACAGCGGATCGGCGTTGAACCTGTCCACATTCTCTTCCGCTCTGGAAAGCCAGTCGTTGCTGCTCCGACGGTGGCGGAAGCGTATATTGAACACCCCGAAAGCGAGCTTTCGGCTTATCTCCGGTCGGAAACGGCTGTCCTTCGAGCGGCACAGAATATCCAGCAGCCGCCGCAGCGGAGCGGAGCCGGTCACTCCACCGGCAGTACCCATGAAGATAACGCCGTTCCAGCGATCCTCGAAGCGTGAAAGATAGATCCTCGCAATGAAGCTGCCCATGCTGTGTCCCATAAGGAAATGCGGTATTCCCGGCAGCTTCTTTTCCATGATGACCTTCATGCGGTGAAGATCCTTTACCATGTACATAAATCCGCCGCTCTCGCCGAAATATCCGAGCATATCCTCATTGTCAAGCGAGCTGCCGTGACCGATATGGTCGTTGCCGACAAGCGCAATGCCGTTGCCGCACAGGAATTCCGCAAACGGACGGTAGCGCCGGATATATTCGCACATGCCGTGCGACAGCATAAGCGCCGCCCTCGGCTTCTCCGGCAGATACATATAATAACGGCAGCGTGTTATCCCCGATGTGCTGGGGAAAGTCCCGGTGACAAATCTCATAGCTTCCTCCGAAATCAGCTTTCGGGAACCACCGCCTCAAGTCTGAAAATCGGCTGTCCCAGCTCTGTAAATCTCTTTTCGTATTCAGTCATAATGTTCCCCTCAAAGCCGCTGTTATGCAGGTCAAGAGAAACATTCTTCATTGCGAAGCCGTTGTGCGAGAAATGCTCTATCGAGAACTCGAACAGCCGCTGATTGTCGGTTTTCTGGTGTATCTCCGCACCGGGCTTCATTATCTGCTTGTAAATGTTCAGAAAACGTGTGTGCGTAAGGCGGTGACGGGCATAGGTTTCCTTCGGGAACGGGCAGCTGAAATTCAGGTACAGCCGCTCCACCGTGTGCGGTCTGAACAGGTGCTCGAGATATTCCGCCTGACCGAGGCAGAAGCGCACGTTCTTTATTCCGCTCTTCATCAGCGCTTCTGCGCCGGTGACAAGTACGTTGGGCGTTTTTTCCACCGCAATGTAATTGATGTCGGGATTTCTGCGGGCAAGCTCCAGAATGAAGCTGCCCTTTCCGCAGCCTACCTCAAGGTGCAGCGGAGCATTGTTCCCGAACACCCTCATGCTGTCGAAGAACAGGGCGTCGTCCGGCTCATCGTTTGCATGCTCGTTCTGGTTCTGCATTATCAGCATCACCGGGGCGCACGCCTCAAGCCGCTCCTCGAGATGCTTCTTCTTTCTCATTCTCATGAATATTACCTCTGTGAAAAAAACGCCGTGCAGAACAGTTCCGCACGGCGGCAGCTATTATTACAGCTCATAATTATAGTTTGCGAAATCAAAGGTCGCAAAGTAATCTGCGGCGGTTTCGGCGCGTCTTATCATCTTTACGGTGCCGTCCTCCCGCAGCAGCAGCTCTGCGCTCCTGAGCTTGCCGTTGTAGTTATAGCCCATGGAGAAGCCGTGTGCGCCTGCGTCATGTATTGCGACGTAATCGCCCATGTCTATCTTCGGAAGCATTCTGTCAACGGCGAACTTATCGCAGTTCTCGCAAAGACCTCCGGTCACGTCGTACTTATGGTCGCAGGGCTGCTCCTCTTTGCCGAGCACGGTTATGTGGTGGTAAGCTCCGTAAATGGCAGGGCGCATAAGGTTTGCCGCACATGCGTCAAGACCGATATATTCCTTGTAGGTGTGCTTCTCGCGGATTGCTTTTGCGATGAGCATTCCGTTGGGTGCGAGCATATAGCGTCCCAGTTCGGTGAACAGAGAGATATTCCCAAGACCTGCCGGAACGAGTATTTTCTCGTACTGCTCCTTTACCTTTGCGCCTATCACCGCGATATCGTTAGCGGTCTGGTCGGGACGGTAGGGAACGCCTACGCCGCCGGAAAGGTTGATGAAGCTGAGCTCCACGCCTGTCTTTTCCTTTATCTCCACCGCAGTGCGGAACAGAATACCCGCAAGCGTGGGATAATAGTCGTTGGTGAGCGTGTTGCTTGCGAGGAACGCATGCATTCCGAATTCCTTTGCGCCCTTTTCCTTGAGTATGCGGTAGCCCTCGATAAGCTGGTCGTGAGTGAAGCCGTACTTTGCGTCCTTCGGGGTGTCCATTACATTCGGGCTGCCGTCGGTGCGGAACTCTCCTCCGGGATTGTAGCGGCAGGAGATTGTTTCGGGAATTCCCGTGAGCTTGTCCAGCACGTCGATATGCGTAAAATCATCAAGATT
>CAYRLM010000127.1:0-7283 GCA_964425035.1 uncultured Ruminococcus sp. | reverse complement strand
CCGCCAGCCTTTTGAAAAAGGCTGGACCGAAAACTTTTATCCCGCTGCGGCGGGGTTTTTCGACAAGCTGAGCACCGCATGATTTTTCATGCGGTGCTTTAATTTTGTTATGAGGTATTTATTCCAGCTTAAACTTCCCGATAAGATCCTTAAGAACCCCTGCCTGACTTGAAAGCTCCTGTGCGGAGGCGGCACTTTCTTCCGCAGTTGATGAGTTGGACTGGACTATTCCCGATATCTGACCGATATCGCTGTTTATCCTGCTTACCATTTCAGACTGATGGCTGCTGGAATCCGAAATATCGTCCACAATACGCTTTATGGCGAGAGTGTATTCGTCAAGCGACTGCATAGCGTCGGCGGTCTGCCTTGTTATCTGCGAGCCCTTTTCAACCGCCTCAACGGAGCGGTCGATAAGCTGCACCGTATTGTTCACCGCCTCTGCGGATTTTGCCGCAAGATTTCTCACCTCTCCGGCAACAACCGCAAAGCCCTTTCCGGCTTCGCCCGCTCTTGCCGCCTCAACCGCTGCGTTAAGCGCAAGTATGTTCGTCTGGAATGCGATATCCTCGATGGATTTAACGATGTTCTTGATTTTTTCGGATTCGGTATTGATGTCCTTCATGGCGTCGGTGAGATTATGCATTTTCTCATTTACCTCATCGACATAGCCGGAGGTCTTGCTCACAATGCTGCGTGCTTCATTGCAATGCTCGGTGTTGGTGGTAACCTGCTCTTCGATAGAGCCGATATTCTTCGCCAACTCGTCTATCGAAGCGGTCTGCTCGACAGCGCCCTGCGAAAGCGTCTGCGCACCGGAGGCTACCAAACCTGCGCCGGAGTCCACCTGCTCTGCGCCGGAATAGATGTCTGCCATGACGTCGGTGAGATTTCCCTTTATCATTTCCAGCTTTTCCGCCAGCATTTCAAAATCGCCTATGTAGCACTGCCTGTTTTCATTGATGTCAACGGCGAAATTCCTGTCAGCCATCTGGGTGAGAATTCTTCCGATATCGTCCGAGGCGCTTTTAAGGGTATTGGAAAGCGTAACCACCTCAGCCGAAATGCTGCCGATTTCATCATTCCTTGCGGAAAGCTGTTCTATATCCTTATCTGTGTCCAGCCTGATGTTTCCGAGCTTTACGATAGCGTTTTTAACCGTCTTTATCGGCATAATAAGATGATTGATGATGATGTATACCATGCATGACAGCAGAAGCGAGCTTATAATGCAGATGATTAACAGAGATACACGAATTCCCGAAACGGACGAAAATACATCGGAGGTCTTGTCCGCAATGATAAGAACCCAGCCCTGCGAGCTTAAGCTGTTGTATGTGGCGATATACTCGCTGCCGTCATTATTATATGTGACGGAGCCGCTTACATCATTGCTGCTCGACCCCACTGCGGAAATTATGTCATTGATATAATTCTCGGTAGCTACCGTTGCGATTTTATCGGTATCCGGATGAAATATGTACTCGCCGCTTTGGACATTTACAAGATAATACTGCGACTGCTCCATTCCGTCAAGAGGAAGATCGTTGAGCTTTGAAACAAGACCGTCGGTGTATATGCCTATGCCGCCAATTCCGATAGGATCTCCGTTCTCGTCCCTTACCGCCTTGTACATTGATATTATCTGCTCGCCGCTTACCGGTGAAATTATAATACCGGTGTTGTATACGCCCTGTGTTGCGAGTATTGCGGTGTGAAGCTGATTGCGCTTGGTTTCATCGGGGCGGGTGGTTATTCCGACAGAGTTCGCATTTGTGTGGGTGAGCGTTGTGGTGTCCCAGTTGCTGGCGTATATTCCCTCAAGGTTGGAGAGATCCTTGCTGAAATTCTCGGTATATTTCTGAGCGGCTGCGACATATTCCGCATTTGACGGATCGCTCAGGATGTCGTATATCTGCTGCGCCTTGAGATATGCCGTGAGAGTGTCCTCGGCAGACCGGACGTAGCTCTCGATGATTTCCGAGCGGTCAATTGCGGCTGTCTGCATATTGTTCACGGCGTTTTTCTCCGTTGTTGAGGTAACGGAGTTGGTGATAAAAAGATACAGCGCCGCAAAAACGACAGTCTGCACAACCAATACTGCCAGTGAGATTTTAATTCCGATTATGCATACCTTGTTGTCAGTTTTCATAAATCAATCTCCTCAATGTTTTTTACAGCATAAAGCTGTTCAGACCGTGAGCATTGTATGCCCAAATGCCAAACTGTTAAATTTTAACTGATAATAAAGCCACATTAATTATAACACACTTTGTGCAGGATTTCAATAGAAAAATCATAAAAATTTTACCAAAAAATATAGGATATTTTCCAATTCAACAAATAAGTTGTTTAATGAGTATTATTTTCCGCAAAAATTTTCAAAAAAGCCCTTGACAAGAATTAAAAGCAGTGCTATAATAAAGACTATAAAAAACTTATGTTTACTATGTTATATGAAAGAGGGTCATATACAGTATGATAACGCCCGAGAAGCTCAAGCGATGTCGGCGCAGCATATAATAAGGGGTTCTTCGCAATAAGCGCCACAGCCGCCCCGAAAGCCGCACATACATATTAATTAAGAAAAACGATTTTCGCAAACGAGGAAATTACGATGATACGAATGCAATACAACATGAATAATATCATCAGCGCCGAAGAAGCACGCCGTTTCTCCGGCAGCCCCGTTATGTCCGCAAACAACTGCTGTCTGTGTTGTAATGACACAGGCGGCTGCTTGCTCTGCGCTTAAACGCAGAATATACGAATAAGCAAGGCTCCGCCTGTTCTCACAGCTTTCTGTTTCGGAAAGCCGGGATAGGCGGAGCTTTTTGTGTTTTCACGAGGAGATTATATGATAGACACACAGGAGAGCATTACGGCAAAGCTTTGCTCCTTTGCCCGCGCGTACCATTCCAATTACGGCAGGGAAAAAATCTTTGACGATTATCTTGCCTACGACATGATGGGAAAGGAGGAATACGAGGAGATAGGTCAGCTTATAGAGCGTGATTTTGACATGTCGTGCTGCGATACGAGGTATTGCTTTTACAGCAAGAGTATCTGCCCTAAGCTGAACAAATACATCTCGCCGATACCGCTGTCGCGCATAGCCTTTGCCGAGCGGGAGCTTGCGGATTTCGCCGAGAAAAACGGCAAATGTCAATATGTGATATGCGGCGCAGGAATGGACACCTTTTCGTTCCGCAACGAGAATCCCGATATACGGGTATTTGAACTGGATCACCCCGATACGCAGAGGTACAAGCTGGAGCGTATACGGCAGCTTGAATGGAATATTCCAGAAAACGTGCGGTATGTTCCGATAGATTTTTCAAAGGACGATATGACGCAGGAGCTGAAAAAATCCGGCTTTGCCGCCGACGTTCCCGCATTCTTTGCCATATTGGGAGTGACGTATTATCTGACGCTCCCCGTTTTTGAGCAGACGATTGAAAAAATCGGCAATATATCCGCCGCGGGAAACAAAGTGGTTTTTGACTTCCCGGACGAAACCACCTTCAGCGAAAACAGCGCAGAGCGAGTACAGCGGCTGCGGCAGATAACGGCGAAGCTGGGAGAGCCTATGCAGCACGGTTTTTCGATATCGGAAATAGAAAGCGCCCTGCGCCGCCATGGATTTCGGACGGCTGCGCACGAAACTCCGCAGACTATACAGCAGCATTTTTTTGAAGGCAGAACCGACAGCCAGAAAGCCTTTGAAAATATTCATTTCATATCAGCCATTAAGGAATAACGGGAGGATAAAATCATGTCAAACTACAAAAACATCGAATCGGCGCTCATTCACGGAGGAATTTACGGCGACAAGCAGACAGGAGCCGTAAACGTACCGATCTATCAGACCTCGACCTACGAACAGCACGGCTTGGGCGAAAACACGGGCTGGGAATATTCGCGCACGGGAAATCCCACAAGAGCGGCTCTGGAAGCGCTTATAGCGGAACTGGAGCACGGAAAGGCGGGCTTCGCCTTCGGTTCGGGCATGGCGGCGATAACCGCAGTGCTGAGCTTGTTCCGCTCCGGCGACAGGGTGCTTATTTCAAGCAACGTTTACGGCGGCACATTCCGTGTGCTTGACAAAGTGTTCAAGAATTTTGAGATAAGCTATTCCATCGAGGACACCACGGATATTGCGTCGCTGGAGAGCAAAATTACCCCCGACGTCAAGGCAATTCTGTTGGAAAGCCCCGCCAATCCGCTGCTCACGATTACCGACATTGCGGCGGTGGCCGGTCTTGCGAAAAAGCACGGAATTCTTACCGTTGTGGACAACACGTTCATGACGCCGTATCTCCAGCGCCCGATAGAGCTTGGCGCAGATATCGTCATTCACAGCGCCACAAAATATCTCGGCGGTCACAGCGATGTGGTTGCGGGTCTTGTGGCGGTCAACGACGATACTCTTGCTGAGCGGCTGGCGTTTATCCAGAACGCCACGGGCGGAGTGCTGGGTCCGTTCGACAGCTTCCTGCTGATAAGGGGAATAAAAACGCTGGGCGTTCGGCTTGACCGCCATGTAGAGAATGCGGAAAAGGCTGCGGCGCACCTGAAAGCGCACAAGGCGGTGAAAAACGTGTATTATCCCGGACTTCCCGACGCACAGGGCTACGAAATAAACAAAAAGCAGGCGAAGAACGGCGGCGCAATGATTTCCTTTGAGCTGTATGAAAACTACGACATACGGAAATTCTTCTCCTCCCTGAAGCTTATTGCTCTCGCCGAAAGTCTGGGCGGCGTGGAAAGCCTTGTATGCCACCCGGCAAGCATGACCCACGCTTCCATTCCGTATGAGGTTCGGCAGAAGGTCGGCATAACCGACGGGCTGATAAGATTATCCGTGGGTATCGAAAATATTGACGATATTCTGTCGGATCTGGATCATGCCATTGCGGAAAGCGAGGGATAACAATGAGCTATTACGAATCTATGCAGGAGCTTATAGGCGAAACTCCTCTTGTAAGGCTGACGCATGTGGGATTGCCGGAGGGAGTGAAGCTCTTCGCAAAGCTGGAGTTATACAATCCCTCCGGAAGCGTAAAAGACCGCACCGGCAAATACATGATAGCCGACGCGGAGGAAAAGGGACTTCTGAAAAACGGCGGCACGATAGTTGAAGCCACCGCAGGAAACACCGGACTGGGAATTGCGTTTGCGGCGCTTAACAAGGGCTACCGCATAATCTTTGTGGTGCCGACAAAGTTCTCCGAGGAAAAGCAGACGCTCATGCGTGCGCTGGGTGCGGAAATAATCAATACGCCCCGTGAGGGAGGAATGCTCGGCGCAGCAGAAAAGGCAGAGGAGCTTCGCGCTTTCATTCCCGGAGCGATATCGCTGGAGCAATTCAAAAATCAGGCAAATCCGCTCGCACACTACGAAACCACGGGACGTGAGATATACCGAGATCTTGACGGAAAAATCGACTATCTTGTGGCGGGAGCGGGCAGCGGCGGAACATACACCGGCGTGGTGCGTTATCTGAAGGAGCGGAACTCCGTGATAAAGGGAATACTCGCCGATCCCGTCGGTTCTACAATGGGCGGCGGCGAACACGGGGATTACGATATTGAGGGGATAGGCAACGATTTCATCGCCGACACCATGGATATGTCGCTTGTGGACGGCGTTGTGAAGATAAACGATAACGACGCTTTTTCCGGTGCAAGAGAGCTTGCGGCAAAGGAGGGAATTTTTGCGGGTTCTTCCTCAGGCGCAGCGCTGGCGGCGGCTAAAAAGCTGATAAGCTCCGGTGCGAGGGGGAATATCGTGATAATCCTGCCTGACAGGGGCGACAGATATTTCAGCAAGCATTTGTACGGGTGATTGCGAAACAATGCGCTAACGCTGCTCCTCTCGAACGGGCAATAGGTATTGCGGCATAGCCGTTCAATGCCGTGTGACATTTCCATAATCTCTAAAAAATCAGACGCTACGCTGCCGTAAGTGCAGATAATTGTACTTCTCGCATATTGCAATGTATTTAACCGTCCCGGGCAAATCGGCAAAACCCTTCGGCTTTCGGCGTATTTTTTCGGCTGCACTTCCTCGTCAAGCTTTTGAGCGACTTTTTCTTTGCGGTACTGCGGCATATTCCGAACAAGCCGCAAAACCACTGAATTCCCCGCAAATAAAAATGCGGCCGAATAATCCGACCGCAAAGAGAAATAATATCCGCAAAAAGACAAAGCGAGGTAACGCCATGGCAGTTGTACTGATACGAGCATGCATACTTTACGTTATAATCACGTTTTCTCTCCGACTTATGGGAAAAAGACAGCTGGGCGAGCTTCAGCCCTCGGATCTTGTTGTGACCATACTGATCTCAAACATAGCCTCCGTACCGGTTGAGGACTCCTCCATGCCTATGCTGATGGGAATAGTGCCGATACTCACGCTGGTATGTCTTGAGGTGATAATATCCGCAGTCATGCTGAAATTCCCGAAGTTCAGGCGGCTGATAATCGGAAGCCCCAGAGTGATTATATCCGAGGGGGTTATCATGCAAAAGGAAATGAAGCGCCTGCGTTTCACCGTTGACGACCTAATAGAATCTATGAGAGAAGAACAGATTTTCGACATCTCTCAAGTGTATTACGCCATCGTGGAAACCACCGGAAAGATACACTTCCTTAAAAAGAAGGACTACCAGTCCGCAGAAAAGGCGGATGTAGGCTGCGGAGGCTCCTCGGACGATCCGCCGGCGGTTATAATCCGCGACGGAAAGGAGGACACGGAGCAGATGAAATTCATGGGACTTGGCATAGGCTGGCTTCATGAACAGCTTCGCCAGCAGCAGCTTTCTGTAAACGACGTGTTCCTCATGACCGCCGACCGCAACGGACAGAACACAATAATCCGCCGTCAGAGAGGACTATAAATGAACAGAGTTATCGTCAGCATCATACTGCTTGCTTCAATGGCGGCAGGGTGCTTTTATTCAGTATATCTAACCTCGAAGCGCACCGATGAGCTTTCGGAGCTTATTGATAAGATAGAGCAGTGTCACAGCGACGGCGAGGAAGAACAGGCGCAGGAATACGCAAAGCAGCTGAAGGACTCATGGGACAGCATTCTGCATTACAGTCTGCTTGTCAACGACCTCGGTCATGCGATGGAGATAACCTCGTGCATCGCCGAAATATCCTCCTATGTGCAGGAGGGCGACGATAATGTTTACGCCGCCTGCGACCGCGCTCAGGCTCAGCTTGACCTTTTCCAGCAGATGCAGACGCCCACCTTGTGGAAGATATTGTGACGTT
>CAYRLM010000126.1:0-7288 GCA_964425035.1 uncultured Ruminococcus sp. | reverse complement strand
TCAACTGGCCTATCGGTTCAGGCAAGGATTTCAAGGGAGTTTACGACCGTGAAAAACGCCGCATAATCTCCTTTGAAGCAAACAACGGCACCCGTGAGGTAGCGGCGACCGAGGCCGACCTTTCGGACGCTTCGCTTGCAGACCTTATCGGAGAGCAAAATTACCGTAAGCTTTCCGAGGACGTTGAGCTGCTGGACGGTGCGAGCGAGGAGTTCAACATGGAGCTGGTGAGCGCCGGCAAGCTGTCGCCCGTGTTCTTCGGTTCGGCACTGACAAATTTCGGCGTAGAGCCGTTCCTTGAGAACTTCCTCAAAATGACGACCGCTCCACTGCCGAGAAACACTCCGGACGGAGTTGTAGACCCGTTTGACCCTGAATTTTCTGCGTTCATTTTCAAGATACAGGCAAATATGAACAAGGCTCACCGTGACCGTATCGCTTTCATGCGCATATGCAGCGGAAAATTTGAAAAGGACATGGAAGTCCTGCATGTTCAAAACGGCAGAACAATGCGCCTTTCGCAGCCGCAGCAGCTTATGGCAAGCGAGCGCGAGGTGATTTCCGAGGCATATGCCGGCGACATCATGGGCGTATTCGACCCGGGCGTTTTCTCCATAGGCGACACTGTTTGCTCCCCCAAAAAGAAGGTCAAATTTGAAGGTATCCCCACATTTGCGCCGGAGCATTTCGCAAGAATACGACAGAAGGATACGCTTAAACGCAAGCAATTTATCAAGGGCACTACCCAGATAGCGCAGGAGGGCGCTATCCAGATTTTCTCCGAGCCGCAGAGCGGTTTTGAGGAGGTTATCGTCGGCGTTGTAGGCGTGCTTCAGTTCGAGGTGCTGGAGTACCGCCTGAAAAACGAGTACAACGTTGATATTATCCGCGAGGGGCTTCCCTATGAGCATATACGGTGGATAACCAGCCGCCAACACCTTGAGGGCGGCTATGACGTGCTGAGCAAGCTGGTGATTACCTCCGACACAAAGCTCATTCAGGACGTTAAGGGCAATTACCTGCTGATATTCACAAGCGAGTGGAACATCAAATGGGCGCTTGACAAAAACCCCGGTCTTGAACTGGCAGAGTTCAGCAGGGATTAAGACAGCTTAATATATTAAGGCGTGCAGTTTTGGATTGTGCGCCTTTTCCTTTTGCAATTCGCACAGCTTCCTCCGAAAGCTTCATGATATTTCAAATTTTACAGCCGCATTTTGACATAATTTTCCGAGGTATGAGTATATAATATTAACAGAAAGGTACAGGCGGTGATATATGATTATATATGTTGACGTGCTGCTGGCGGTAAATCTCTACATAAATTATTTTCTGGTAAGATGCACCGGGCTTATTCTGCGGCGGCGGCTGTCCGCGATAAGGGCGCTTGCCGCGTCTGCCGCAGGCGCTGTCGGGGCTTTGGTGATATTCCTGCCGGAGCTTCACTCGGCGGTAGCGGCGGCTTTCAGAGTGCTGCTCGGTGTGACGGTCACCTTTATTCTTTTCGGCAGGCAGAAACGGGGAGATATGCTGCTGGCGCTGCTGTGCTTCCTTGCGGTGAGCTTTGCGTTTGCGGGGGGAATGCTTGTGCTGTGGAACTTCGCCGCACCGCTCGGTATGTATTACAGCAACGGCACGGCGTATTTCGATATACCTATCGGCGCAGCAGCGGTGATAACGGCGGCTCTGTACGTAGGATTTCGGCTGACAAGCTTCATAATGGAACGCCGCAGACCCGCTCAGCATATGTCGGTAACCGTTCTGAAGGACGGTATCGCATTAAAGCTTGACGGGCTTGCCGACACGGGAAATTCCCTGCGGGACAGCTTTTCGGGAAAGCCCGTGATACTGGCTTCGCCCGACGCAGTTGCAAGCATAGCCCCCAATTCCGCCGTGAATTACCATAACGGCAATACGGATAAGCTGGAGGGTATACGGCTTGTTCCATGCCGCACGGTCACCGCTGAGGGGCTGATCCCGGTATTTCCTGCCGAAATCCTGATAGACGGCAGAGAAACGGACGCTCTTATCGGGATATCAAAGCAGAATATTTCCGGAGCGGACTGTATTTTCGACCCAAACATAATACCAAAATAAAGCCGCTGTGAAAAGTGTGACGGCAAATTCAAAGACGGAGGTATCGGCATGAAGAATTTTCTGAAAAAACTGCTTGACGAGGGACTGGGAGCGTTCCTGAAATATGCGTTCGGCGGCGGCAGCTCCTACTACATTAACGGCTCGGAGTCGCTGCCTCCGCCGCTCAGCCGTGACGAAGAGGCGGCGGCGCTTCAGCTGCTGGAAACCGATTTCGCTGCCGCCCGTGAAACGCTGATAGTACATAATCTGCGGCTTGTGGTTTACATCGCCAAAAAATTCGAGAACACGGGCGTAGGTCTGGACGACCTTATCTCGATCGGAACGATAGGACTTATCAAGGCGGTGAACACATTCAGCGTCCACCGCAACATAAAGCTTGCGACCTACGCTTCACGCTGTATCGAAAACGAGATACTGATGTATCTGAGGAAAACAAGTCAGCGCCGCTGCGAGGTGTCGATAGACGAGCCGCTCAATGTTGACTGGGACGGGAACGAACTGCTGCTGTCCGACGTACTCGGAACCGACAGCGACTGCGTGAACGCCCATATTGAGGACGAAACGGAAAAAAAGCTGCTCCGTGAAGCAGTCAGCCATCTGACTTTGCGGGAGCAGCAGATAATGGAAATGCGCTTTGGTCTGAAAGGCGGAAGAGAAAAGACGCAAAAGGAAGTCGCCGATGAAATAGGTATCTCCCAAAGCTATATATCACGGCTGGAAAAGCGCATAATCAAGCAGCTTCGCGACGAACTGGAACGTGTTTGTAATTAGAACCTGTTCTTTATCTTGTCAAGAGCGCCTTTTTCAAGGCGGCTGACCTGCGCCTGACTTATTCCGATTTCCTTTGCGACTTCCACCTGCGTCTTGCCGCGGAAAAAACGAAGATTTAGGATATGCTTTTCCCTTGGCCCCAGCTGGCGTATCGCTTCTTTAAGCGAGATTTCGTCCAGCCAGTTTTCATCATCGTTATGGTCGCCCAGTTGGTCAAGGACATATATCGTGTCGCCTGAGTCGGAAAAAACCGGCTCATAGAGAGAAATAGGCTCGCTGATAGCTTCGAGGGCTATCACTACCTCCGAGCGCTTTGCGCCAATTTCCTTCGCAACAGCTTCAATTGTCGGCTCGCTGCCATTCTGGGTGGTGAGCCTTTCTTTTGCCTGCATTGCACGATATGCAAGATCCCTGACGGAACGGCTTACCCTAACCGTGGAATTGTCCCTCAAATGCCGCCGAAGCTCACCCTGTATCATTGGCACTGCATATGTGCTGAACCTCACCGGCTGTGTTATATCAAAATTATCAATTGCCTTGATAAGACCTATGCAGCCCACCTGAAAAAGATCGTCCGGGCTTTCTCCCCTGCCCGTGAAGCGCTGTATAACGCTCAGCACCAGCCTCAGATTACCGTTTATAAGTTCCTCGCGTGCAGACATATCGCCGGCTTTGACGCGTTTCAGCAGTTCCATTTTCTCGCTTTCGCGGAGTACCTTTAGCTGCGAGGTATTCACGCCGCTTATCTCAACTTTATTGTAATACAAAAAAACCACTCCCGACCTGCTTGTTCAGGGCTTGTTTCCCTGTCACAAGTAGTATTGTCAGAAAGTGGTTTCGATATTCTGTTAAATAATGGAGATGTAATCAGGCTTTTTCGGGGGTATTCTTCCCCAGCTTTTCAACAAGGACAGAGGTAAGGACGCCGAACAGCAGACATACAAAGCCGTAGCCCGTCCTGAGGTTAAAGCCGAAATCCGCAGGGAGTATCGCATACACCGAGCCTATCACAAGTCCCATTATAGCGCTGTACATCATCAGCTTGAACCTTTTTATCAGTGTGGAAATAAGCCTTGCTCCGAGGATAATTCCAAGCACAACGCCCACAGCCACAGGAATGATGACATAGAAATTCAGGTCGTTTACTTGTATTGCCGAGATGACTGTCTGATAAATACCCAGAAGCATCAGTACAAACGAGCCGCTCAATCCGGGAATTATCATAGCCACCGCAGCAATGAACGAAAATACAGCAAGCTTCACCGTCATCAACGGGTCAAAGCCGCTGACGGTTTCCGCTGTCTGGGTAATACCGCTGCTTTCCATGTAATTGTTCAGCACCGTCAGCGCCGCAACAACAGCCGCCGCAAGGATAAAAGGCACAGCGCAGAGCGGCTTTGCCTTTTGCTCGGAAGTGCCGATACGATATATCATAGGGATACTTCCGAGGATAAGTCCGATGAAATACATGTTTGTCTGTACGTTGTAATTCTCGAACAGATAATTGACGAGCTTCGCAAATCCGAGTATTCCCACGCCTGCACCGACCCCGAGGAATATCAGGAAAACTATGTTCCTGAATATTGCCTTTATGCCGGAAATGGCTTCGGTGAGCCTGTCATATATGCCGAAAACCACCAGCATGGTTCCACCGGATACTCCCGGAATAACATTGGCAATGCCGAATACCATTCCGCACAGCACTAGCTTCAGATAATAAAGAATTTTTTTCATATTGCCGAATTGCTCCAATTATTCAAATTTGATTATAGATCGTGCGATGACGTAGCCCAGCGGAGGTATCACGCCTGTGACAATCGAAATGAAAGCGGCGAGGAAATCTATACCCGTCAGACCGAACACAGTATTCACACCCGGAATAAACACCAGCAGCAGCGATATGACCGCAGGAGCAAGCACGCCGATTAGGGCAGGCTTTCCGCCCTCCGCAAAGCCGATGAACGGATTACCGGACGGCATATCGATGAATGTGAAAAGCGAGGTGCAGAAGCCAAACGCCAGCAGCGAGCAGCTTCGTGCAAAATCGACGTTAGAGCCTGTGTCGTTATACATGAACATATAGGAGGCTATGGAAGCGGCGCCGCACAGCACGCCCACAACGCAAGCCAGAATAATGAACAGGCGGTTTATCTTTCGTGTGGATATAAATTCCGACGGGGGCATTATGCCCTTGCGGTCGGTGCGGTTATTCAGCCCCGCCAATGCCGTCAGCGGAAGCACGAACATAGTCAGCACGGCGATAAGCGCCGGATTAAGCATAAGCTGTGCGTCCCCGAAAAGGTTCAGCATATTCAGCATCACAAGCGAAATATACCCGGATATCATAGCGGAACATGCCCGTTTAATATTTCTGTGTACCTGTCTTGCAGAGGCTATCATGTCTGCGATTGCGGAGAAATTGTCGTCGTGCATGATGACATCGGCGGCTTCATAGGCGCTGCCCGTGGTATTTTCCGACATTGTTATGCCCATGTCGGATTTCTCTATCGCCTCTGCGTCCTCGGCACGGGTGCCTACCATTGCAACTATCTCGCCCTTTTTGCGGAGCTGGTCGATAACATACAGCTTCTGCTCCGGAGTTACTCTGGCGTAAATATCTGCGTCAAGCTCCAGTTCGGAGCCGTATTTTACCGCCTCCGATATGCTCTTTCCCGTAACGGTTTTGCCGGAAAGCCCTATCATTCGCCCGGTAGCCGCAGCGCTTTCGGCGTTATCCTCTGTGAACATTATCACACGGACGCCCGCACGCCGGCATGTGCGTATCGCCGCAGGAACAGAGTCGCGCACGGGAGCGCTGAACGCCGCAAATCCGACAAAGGTATAGGCAAATCCGGCTGTTTCATCGCAGTCACGCTCGTCTGCGTCCGCACAGGCGACAGCCATTACCTGCCAGCCGTGAGAGTAGAATTCTTTCTTCATCTTCTGCGCAACATAAAGCTCCTCGCCGTGGAATTTGCACAGGGGAAGTATCTGCTCGGGAGTTCCCTTAACACAGTAAAGCCTTGAGCCGCTGACCTCCCACAATGCACCGCTCATGAATTCGCTGCTGTCCGGAATGCGCTCGATAAACTTGTATTTGCTGTACACCTGAGTTATCTTCTCGTCAAAGAATGCGGCACGAACCATCAGCGCACGCTCCACCTCGTCGGTGGTTTCGGGGTCGCAGGCAAGGGCGGCTATCTTGAACATCAGCTCCTCGCTGGGGGTATATATCGATTGAACCGATATTCCGCTTTTGGATATTGCGCCTTCCTTTTCAACGCAGAGTACCGACATGGAATTGAGCTTCTCAATATCGGGCAGCGATTTTACAAGCGCGCTCTTTTCCGCCATCTCTGCGGAGCAGCGTGTGTAATACACCCTGATAACGGTATCAAGCCCCGTCGGGAGGAAGCACAGACCGAGAGTAATTCCCCTCATTGCGGACTCGAGCGCCTCGTTGCCGTAAATCATCCATGCCACCATGGAAATAAGCGCCATTACCACAGATACCGCAGAGCAAAGCGGCAGCAGCTTTCGGATAATTTGCTCCATTGCGGTGTAATAGGAATGCTTCTGCGGCTGCTCGCCAAGCTTGTGATAATATTTTGTATCAACTCCCGTGGCGCTGACCTTGCATACTGCGACACCGGTAAGTATTTTTGTGCCGCTGTAAACAAATGTGGGCTTCAGCTCGGATTTGGAAATACCGCCGGGGTATTTTGCCGCGGGTTTGTTGGAGCCCGTAAAAATGCTTTCGTCAACTGTAAGCTCCCGACATTCCTGAATGAGAGCATCGGCAGGGACGCACTCCCCCGCCTGTACAACAATCAGATCCTCGGGAACTATGTATTCCTTTCCGATAAGCTCCAGCCTTCCGCTGCGGATAACACGGAACTTCATGGCGGTGGAGCGCTTTATATCGCTCAGCTTGCTGTCGGAGCTTCTGCCGATCCAAACGCTTACGGCACAATATGCGGCGTCAAGCAGGATTATTACAATACCGGTAAATATGTTGGTAAAAAAACTCAGAATACCCGCAAGCAGCATAAGAATGACCGCCGGCGACAAAATTACCCTCACGGGGTCAAAATGATCCTTTTCGGTTTCTTTTTTTGTGTATATATTCAAACCGTATAGTTCGGTGTTTCTCTCGATATCCTTGTCATTCAGCCCGAAGTAGTCTTCCTTGAAATTGAAAAACTGCGCCATCTGCACACGTCCTTTATTGATAAATCTTCGTATAGTACATACCTACACATTATATATTGTCGCATATTTTGACCAAAAAATCAAGTACTTTTTGTATATTTGCTGAAATTTCACATAAAAAGCAGGGTGAAGTTCATTTCACCCTGCCGTATAATATCACTGTCAAACGCTCTGCGCCGTGTACAGCTTGTAATAATCGCCCTTCTTT
>CAYRLM010000125.1:0-7353 GCA_964425035.1 uncultured Ruminococcus sp. | reverse complement strand
AACAAGAGTTTTCCCCCAATTCGCAGACGATAGTCTGCGAATAAAGACTTTATCGTATTGTCGCCCCCGCCGCAGCGGGATAAAAGTTTTCGGTCCAGCCTTTCCCAAACGATTTACTTTTTCCTCATATCATTTGCGGTATAAACAACCTCGGCATAAATCGCCGCAACGATCTGATACAGCTCCTTCGGGATAGTTTCCCCGGCGTTGAGCATTACCAGCAGCGCCGCCACGCTGTCGTCGCGATATATGGGAACTCCCGCCTCGTCTGCGATATTGACTATGCGCTGTGCCAGCTCCCCCAGACCGGAAGCCACCACCACAGGAGCGTAGTTCATGTCGGGGTTGTATTTCAGCGCCACCGCCGCATTCTGTCCGTAAAGCCGTTTGTTGTTGGCGGGTGATTTAGGGTGCTTTTGCATATGCGTGCCTCCTTATACTCTCTTGTTCAGCGTTGTGCGCTTGTCAACTATCTTCGGGAATATCTCCGTCAGATTATGCGGCGTTTTCAGCGGCGCCGTTTCAAAGCTTTTCGTGTTGTAGCCCACATTCCGCACGACCTTGTTTATTCTGTCTTTCATGGGATCTATCTGCTTCTCGAACCTAGGCGGATAAAGCAGCGTGAGGTTCACATCTTCTCCCAGCGCATACAGGTCTACCTCGAACCGCCCTATGCTCTCGATGTCGAACGTGAGGAACAGGTGGTAGTTCCGCTGAGTGCTCGGCGTATTGTTCGGGTTGTTCTCGTCGTTGTCCACCCAAAGCTCCCCGAACGCCTTCGTTCCGTCCACGTCCAGCGGAAGTATGTAATGCGCCAGCGGCGTGAACACTCCCGGTGCGTTCAGCAGACTTTGCAGCAGGTTTGAGGCATTGAAGCTGTCAAGCGATTTCAGCGCCGGGTGATTGATGTTTTCCTGAATGAAGTCCGTCAGGCTGTCCAGCGTGGAGCTTACCGGAGGTCTTACGCCGTGCTGCGGAAGCTCGTTCTTGAGCGCCATATTGTCGATAACGTCCACAAATGCGCCGTAAAGCCGCTCCCGTATCGGCATATCGGGCATCGCCCTCAGCGTTTCGTTCAGTTTGTCGATTACCTCCTGCATCGTGTGCAGCTTGGAAAAATCCTGAGTGAATTTTTCCGCCTGCTCCCCGGTGTTGTCATCTACAAAAAGTCCCTTCACCATGTCGCGAAGCGTCTGCGTTCCCGTCTGCTTACCTCTTGAATATGCCGAAAGCATTTGTTCGATGTTATAGCCGCTGTCTTTCAGCTTGGCCATGAAGTCCTTCTGACTCATACTTTCATTCAAAAATTTGAGGTAGCCTGTCAACTCGGGTTCGTCGATATCCTCGCCCTCGTCATTTTCCACAATTTCACTGCTATTGTTTTTGTCAACCTGGCCGATTTTTTCTTGTTCTGCATAATTTTCTGAATTTTTATCCACATAATTTCCTGTTAGTGGTTGATTTTGTTCGGAATTTGTTGTATAATTAGCAGTAGGGATATCCTGCGCCTGTTCACCTTGCGGTTGCGGCTGCTGCGGATCAGTCATCTTCTCCTTGTTGAATATCGCAGAATAAAGCCTTGAGAATGAATTCTTGAGAGATTCGCGCAGCGTGCCCGAGGAAATTCTCGACAGCAGCAGGTTAAAGTATTCCTTGCACATATAAGGGCTGTTGTTGTAGCGCGACAGATTATGAGTGATGAGCGGTATCAGCATCTGAGTACGCTCGTCGTTCAAAAGACTTCCGCTCACGTCCTTGAGCACAGACAGCGTTTCGCCCTTGAGATAGTCGAAATACTTGTCGGCGTCATCTGCCCCCCACTGCTGTGAGAGGTTGAGCAGCTTTGAGGAAAGCTTCTCGTTCGGAGAAAAATATTCCGACAGAAACTTCATGTTAGCCCTCAGCGCTCCGAGTATCTCGTTCTTGTTCTGGGCGAAGTTGATGGATTTCAGCAGATTACCGATAAGCTCCTTGGTAGACTGATCTGTGGTGGTCTTTGCGACCTCACGCAGCACGTCGTAGAACTCGTGACCGCTGAACATCGTGTTCTGCTGCTCTTGGTTCTGTATCTCCTCAACCAGCTCCTCCGGCTTTACATAGAGAGCTGCCGCAAGATCCTCCAGCTTTCCGTAAAGTTCGGTGTGGCCGTTGATGAGAGCTTGGTTCAGCACCTCGACGTTAAGCAGATCCTTGAGCGTTTCCACCGCAAGCGTAGGATCCTTTGCGACCTGCACCTGAAGCGGGATAAGCTCACGGTTGCCCATCTCCAGTCTGCTGTTGGTGCCTGAGGTGGAAGATCCGCCCGCACTCTGAACGCCGGTAAGCTTGACGATATCAAACGGCTCGGTATTCGGATCCGTCTGACGGGAGCTGTAATTATAGTTCTTGGCAGTAATAGGATTATTTATCTGAGGTATCTGCGCCATGTCGAACCCTCCTGTGTTCATCAGATAATCGGTTAAACAATATTCAATAACAATATTGTATCATAAACCCAGCAAATAATAAAGTATTTTTTTCAAAAAATCTTGGATTTTCTTGAAAAAGATGTCCGTGACCCCCGTTACGGACAGACAAAAATAATATGCGCCCCGGCGTATATCAGGAAAGGAATGTTATTATGGCAAAAATCGAACCTGGCATGGAAGCAATGCTGGACATGTACTTCTACGAAACAAATTCCCTGCTGGAACAGCTTGATGAAATCCTCCTGAGAACAGAACAGGCAAATTCCTTCGACGGTGAGGACATCAAGGAAATTTTCCGTATCATGCATACGATCAAGGGTTCCTCAGCAATGATGGGCTTTGAAAACCTTTCTGTGCTGGCGCATAAGGCAGAGGACATGTTCTTTGTTATCCGCGAGAACCCCGACGTCATCACCGACGTAAGCTTTGTGTATGATCTGGTATTCCAGGTATCCGACTCTTACAAAGCGCAGATAGAGCTTATCCAGAACAACGAAAACGGCGAGTATGAGCAGCTGGATTTCAGCGAGCTTATCAACAAGCTGTTAAAGGCTCGCGACACGCTTGTGGGCGAAACAAAGGGCGAAGCCCCCGCCTCCGCTCCGGCACAGTCCGGCGAAGCGGCTCCGGCAGCTGCGGCAGCGGCTGAATCGTCCGCTCCTGCGATATCCGCCGATAACACCACAACCGTTCGGGTATATTTCGACGACGGCTGCCAGATGGAGAATCTGCGTGCGTTCCTGCTGATAAACACTATCCGCGACGCATGCAAGACGCTGGAATTCGACCCCGATGACGTTGAAACCAACCCCGAAACCGCCAAGGAAATAATCGAAAAGGGCTTCACAATCACCTTTACGCCGCATGACAGCTTGGACGAGGTGCTGAATTTGATCGCCAGCTCCCTGAACGTCCAGAGCTATGAGATAGTATCCCAGCCGGCAGCCCCGGCGGCAGAACCCGCAAAGACCGAGCTTCCGCCCGAGCCGAAGCCTGCCGCAGCCGCAGCCGCTCCCGCACCTGCCCCCGCTCCCAAGCCCGCTCCCGCACCGGCAAAAGAGCCGACCGCAGTGGAAAAGGCACAGGCAGCGGTAGAAAAGGCACAGCAGGCGTCGGGCGGCGCCCAGAAGCAGAACCTCATCAGCGTAAATCTTACCAAGCTGGACGCTCTGCATGATATCGTCGGCGAAATAATCACCACCGAATCGATGGTAATATCCAACCCCGACCTCGAGGGTCTTGAGCTTGAGAGCTTCAACAAGGCTGCACGCCAGCTCAAGAAGCTTACCAGCGAGCTTCAGGACACCGTAATGTCCATCAGAATGGTACCCCTTGCCGGAGTATTCCAGAAAATGAACCGTATCGTCCGCGACATGAAGAAGAAGCTGAACAAGGACGTAGAGTTCGTTATGGAAGGCGAGGACACCGAGGTTGACAAGTCCATCGTGGACAGCCTTCAGGATCCGCTGATGCACCTTGTGCGCAACTGTATGGATCACGGCATAGAAGAGCATGTCGAGGATCGCACCGCCTTGGGCAAGCCCGCAAAGGGAACTCTCAAGCTCACCGCCCAGAACTCCTCCGGTGAGGTAATCATCACCGTATCCGACGACGGCGCCGGCATCGACCCCGACAAAATTATGGCTAAGGCTCGCAAACAGGGCATTCTCACAAAGCCCGAAAGCGAATACTCCGTCAAGGAAATCCAGAACCTTATACTCCTCCCCGGCTTCTCCACCAACGAGCAGGTCACCGAGTATAGCGGCAGAGGAGTAGGTATGGACGTAGTTAAGGCTAACGTCGAGAAGTGCGGCGGCAGCATAATAGTAGACAGCAAAAAGGACGAAGGCACCAACTTTATTATAAAGATACCGCTCACCCTTGCGATAATCGACGGCATGGAGGTAACAGTGGGCGATCTGGTATTCACCGTGCCTATCTCCACTATCCGCGAGAGCTTCAAGGCAGAGTCCAGCCAGATACTGCGCGACACCAGAAACAACGAAATGATAATGATCCGCGGCGTATGCTATCCTATCCTGCGTATGCACGAAAAGTTCGGCATAGATACCGAGATCACCGACCTCGAAGAGGGAATACTCCTGCTCGTTGAAACCGACAACAAGAGCGTGTGCATCTTCGCCGACAGGCTGATCGGAGAGCAGCAGGTGGTAGTAAAGCCCTTCCCGGCGTACCTGAACAAGTACAATATCAAGGGCGAAGGACTTTCAGGCTGTACGATAATGGGCGACGGCAGCATCTCGCTTATCATCGACACCAACACGCTTATCGGTTAAAGGGAGGGAAGACAGCATGACTAATGATGTTATAAAGGAGGCTGTTGCAAAGCAGCAGTCCACCGACAGAAAGCTTTCCACAGAGAACGCCGTTCTCGGAAAGGTGATGACCTTCCACATCGGAGATCAGATATACGGCATAGAAATACAGTACGTCACCGAGATAATCGAAATGCAGCACATCACCAAAGTGCCGCATGTTCCGCCTTACATAAAGGGCATAATCAACGTGCGCAGTAAGGTCGTACCCATAGTCGATATACGCAGCCGCTTCGGCAAGGAGGAGATTCCCTACACCAGCCGCACCTGCATAATAATCCTGAACTTCAACGAGCTTTCCGTCGGAATAATCGTTGACAGCGTTGCGGACGTAGAGGACATCAATTCCCACGATCTCTCCGCAACGCCGGAGAACCGCTCCGTAAACACAAATTCCTTCATTCAGTACATGATACGCTCCGACGACGACGTCAAGCTTATCCTCGACGTTGCCAAGCTGCTTGATGACGAGGCATGATATGGAACTTTCTGATCGCGAATTCCACCGTCTTGTGGATTATATGCATACCAATTTCGGCATAAATCTCTCCTCAAAGCGTGTACTTATACAAGGCAGACTGGGAAATATGCTTCGTGACAGGGGATTCAAAAGCTATGACCAGTATCTTGACGCAGTGATAGCGGATACCTCGGGCGCCGAGGTTACCACTATCCTGAACAAGCTTACCACCAACCACACGTTCTTTATGAGAGAGCCGGAGCATTACACCTATCTTAAAGAAACGATACTTCCGTGGGCAGTGGCAAATAACAAAAATCATGAGCTGCGCATCTGGAGCGCAGGCTGCTCCTCGGGAGAGGAGTGCTACACCACCGCAATGCTTCTTGACGAGTATTTCGGCAGTGATAAATCCTCATGGGATACCCGTATTCTGGCAACAGATATATCTCACAGCGTCATGGACAAGGCAAAGAAGGGCGTATATCACATTGACGGAATGCAGGGGCTGAGCAAGGAATGGATAAGCCGCTACTTCAACAAGCTTGACGACGAGCATTACGAGATATGTCAGGCAATAAGGGACGAGATAATCTTCAAGCCCTTTAACCTGATGGATCCCATGCCCGACAAGTACAAGCACCGTCCGTTCGACTTGATATTCTGCCGCAATGTCATGATATATTTCGACCAGCCCACGAAAGTCGCATTGGTAAACCGCTTTTACGATGTTCTGAAGCCGGGCGGATATTTCTACATCGGTCACGCCGAGAGTATTCCCAGAGGCGATACCAAATTCGATTATGTCAAGCCTGCGGTCTACCGCAGAGGGAATTAACGGGCTGCGCCGCACAATAATCATCGTGCTGTTGTGCGGTATTGCCCCAACCGATACCTTACCAACGAGGGAGATTGTATGAGAAAAATCAGGCTGCTTGTCGTGGACGACTCCCTGCTTTTCCGCGAAGTCCTGTCCCGTTATATCCGACAGGACGAGGAAATAGAGGTAATAGGCACCGCCGGCGACGCATACGGCGCACGGGATATGATACTGAAATATGAACCTGACGTCATGACGCTGGATCTGGAGCTGCCCAAAATGGACGGCGTGGCTTTCCTGAAAAAACTCCTGCCGCAGTATTACCTCCCGGTAATAGTCGTGTCATCTTCAAACCTGCAAAAGCCGTCGGCAATCGAGGCAGGCGCAGTGGATTACATACAGAAGCCGCTGGCAAGAACCACCGTCGAAATGCAGAATTTCGCACTTGCTATCGCAAAGTCGGTAAAAAAAGCCTATTCCGACAACGGCGGGAAAACCAGCGTTCCCGAACCGCCCCGTACGCAGTTCCCAACGACCAAGGCACGCTTCCGCAAGTCGGATACCGTAGTGGCGTTCGGCGCTTCCACGGGAGGCACAGAAGCGCTTGAAAAGGTGATATCCGAGCTTCCCGAGGATTTTCCTTCGACAGTGGTGGTGCAGCATATGCCCGCAGGCTTCACGAAAATGTATTCCCAACGCCTTAACCGCAGCTGCCGCATGGAAATAAAGGAAGCGGAGGACGGCGACAGACTGCGCCAAGGTCTGGTGATAATCGGGGCAGGTGATCATCAGCTGCGGCTTCGCCGAGACGCCAAGGGATACTATGTATCGTCCCGTCCGGGCGAAAAGGTTTCCGGACACTGCCCGTCCGTTGACGTGCTGTTCGACAGCGTAGCCGAAACCGCCGGCGCAAAAGCCATCGGGGTGATATTCACCGGAATGGGTAGAGACGGCGCTGAAGGCCTGCTGAAAATGCGTAAGGCAGGGGCATTCACGATAGGTCAGGATAAAGAAACCTGCGTAGTCTACGGTATGCCCATGGAGGCGTATAAAATAGGAGCGGTACAGTTGCAAGCGCCGCTCTACGATATCGCCAAAATAATACAGCGAATGCTATACTGAAAAACCGGGCTGTTCCCTGCCAACAACCCGGTTTTTATAATGTCACACAAAAATTACCCTCCGAGCTTCAACTCGGAGGTTTATCTTGTCGCAAAACCCCGCCGCAGCGGAATAAAAGTTTTCGGTCCAGCCTTTTTCAAAAGGCTG
>CAYRLM010000124.1:0-7461 GCA_964425035.1 uncultured Ruminococcus sp. | reverse complement strand
CCAGCCTTTTGAAAAAGGCTGGACCGAAAACTTTTATCCCGCTGCGGCGGGGGTTTCGACAAGCTGCGACCACGGAAAATTTTCCGGGGTCGTATTTTGTTTCAAAGCCATTACGGCTGTCTGCTGACGTTTTTTTACAAATATCTGCGGTAAATTACGGTGCCGTACAATGTCGTGAGGCGTATTTTCCCCCCGAAATATCCCGTCGGCTCAAAAAAACACTTGAATTATATGCAAAGATGTGATAAAATAATATGAGATGTGTCTAAATGTAATTTGTATTCAGCAAGGAGCAACTTGGTATGAAAAATAACAGCAAATTCGGCGTATGGGTGCTTATCCCCGGAATTATTCTTGCTTTTGCGGCAAGAATGGTTCAGCTGTGCGCCGGAACGGATATGACAACCGGATTTCTCAGGCACGACAACGGATTTTTTCTGGACTTCTGCTTCTGGGGAGCGGTGATACTTACAGGCTGCGGCGCAGTGGCTGCTGCGGTTCTTGACAGAAGAAACGGCGGCGAATTCTACAAAACGCCGGTGTCCGGGATTACCGACGCCGGGGCGGGGGCGATCGGCTTCGCAATGCTGCTGCCGGGTGTTTCGGCGCTTTATGAGGGCTATTCCGAAATGCGTATCCCGACGGAAAGCAATGTTTCGCCGTCACCGTTCATGATGTGGGTGAACTTTATTTTCGGTGCGGCAATGGTGGTTACGGCGTTCGTTATCCTCTACAAAAAGGAATTCAAGCCCGGACTCGGCTTTGCGACTGTAATCGGTGCGGCTTACTACACTCTCCGCGGCATCGGCATATTTATGGAGAAAATGGCGGTTACTACCGTACCGGAGTACCTGATAAACTGTATCTCGGTGATACTTGCGGCTGTATTCTTCATGCAGCTGGCAAAGCTGCTTTCCGGCAACGAGGGGAAGCGCACCAGAGAGGCTCTTGCGGTGTCCGGCGCTGTCGCTGCGGCGACTGTTCTCGGCAACAGCATTGCTGGAGTTGCCGCTCTCTTGTTTGCGCCTGCGGAGGTTTCCTCCAGAATAGTCGTCACGTCATATGAGGCGGAATGGCTGTATCAGGCGGGAAAAGGCGACTCTGCGTACTACATGAGCCTTGTTCCGGCGGCGGACGCTGCGGCGGGAATTTTTATCGCAGTGGTATTGATTGCGCTTTTCATGAAGCCGAAGAAGCAGGACGTCGAGGATCAAACCGCAGACGGCGAAGAAGTCTGACGACCGGGGGTGTTTACAGTCGGAAGCACGAAAAAACTGCTGCGCGGTGCGGCTGCACTGACTGCGGCGATAATGCTCTGCGGATGTTCCGGCGCTTCGGTGGAAAATCTGCTGACGGCGCCCAAGCTGACGCAGGAGCAGAGCAAGATATATCAGGCGCTTATAAACAGCACCGGAAGCTCCGTGAACCTTAAATACCCCAGAAGCGGTGAATTTCGCTCGGCGTTCGTTTTGCAGGACATTGACGACGAGCCGGGTGAGGAAGCGCTGGTATTTTACGAGTCGCAGTCGGTGCAGTCCGGAGAGAGCGCTTTGAGAATGAAGGTGCTCGACCGCTACGACGGCGAGTGGCAGGCAGTGTACGATCTGGCGTGCGTCGGCAGCGAGGTTGACAGTATCAGCTTTGCGAAGCTGGGTGACAGCAGCTGCACGGAGGTAATCGTGTGCTGCTCCATGCTCAACCAGACGGAAAAGACGCTCAGCGTGCTGAATTACAGCAGCGGAATTATTTCGGAGTTGTACAGCGGCAGCTATTCCTGCATGGAGGTAATGGATCTCAACGCCGACGGGCAGGACGAGCTGGTGACGATAGTGCCGGACAAGACTACCCAGACCGCAATGGCGATGATGTTCACAAGAACGGACGACGGTCTGGTGAAGCTGGGTGAAACTCCGCTTGGCGGCACGGGCGCCGATTTCGTCAGCGTGACCAAAGGGCAGCTTTTCAGCGATACAACGGCGCTTTTCGTGGATTACAGCCGAGGCAGCGGACAGTACGGCACGGACGTGCTGTATTGCAGGAACGGCAGGCTGATGACCCCGGTGAACTATTCTTCCGGCGACGACGGTTCCCACACAAATGTGATCTCACGCTTCACGAACGACTACATGACAGACATACGCAGCGCCGATATTGACGGCGACGGCTGCCTTGAGATACCCTCCATGGTTCCTCTGCCGGGCTATGAAACGCTCACCCGTTCGGAGCAGCTCTGTGCGGTGGTGTGGTATACTGTGAAGAATAACAGATACGAGCAGGAATATTACAGCTATTACAGCAGCAAGTATAATTTTGCGCTGCTGTTTCCGAGCCGCTGGCAGGGAGTTGTCAGCGCAGTGGTCAATTCGCAGGACAACGAGATTATATTCATATCCTACGGTCAGGAAAACGGTCTGGACGTCAACGACAGCACCGAGCTTATGAGGATACGCACCATCGACAAGGACGACACCGAAGCGCTTGTGAACTCAAAGGACTACCACATGATCGGCGAAAACGACGAGAACATAATCTGCTGCAAGGAAACCACAGGTTATCTCACCGGAAAGCTTGCGCTGACCGAGAGTGAGCTGAGGGACAGCTTCATCGTGCTGTGACAGGGAAGGGGAGAATATGAAAAGAATTTTGGTATGTGAGGACGAGGACGCTATCCGCGACTTCGTCGTGATAAACCTTGTGCGGTCGGGCTACGACGTTGTGGACGTATCCTGCGGCGAGGACGCCGTGAAGGTGTACAACGAGCAGAACGGCAGCTTTGACGTTGCGCTGCTGGATATCATGATGCCCGGAATGGACGGATTTGCGCTCTGCCGCTGGATAAGGGAGCAAAGCAGCGAGATAGGCATAATAATGCTTTCCGCCAAAAGTCAGGAGATGGACAAGGTGAACTGCCTGATGATAGGGGCGGACGATTACGTCACAAAGCCGTTTTCTCCGTCGGAGCTGGTGGCGAGGGTGGACGCTATCTACCGCCGCGTGAATGTCAGCCAGAGCCGTCAGGAGGCGGTGCGCAACATCACCTCGGGTGCGTTCACGCTGGATCATCAGAGCCGTACGGTGCTGAAAAACGGCGAGCCTGTTGAGCTTACGCAGGTGGAATACCACATCATGGAGTTCCTGATGAAGAACCGCGGAACGGCGCTGGACAGAAAGACGATACTGCACCATATCTGGGGCGAGGCGTATTTCGGCGACGACAAGGTGGTGGACGTGAACATACGCCGTCTGCGAATGAAGATAGAGGACGATCCCTCAAATCCGCAGTACATACAGACGATATGGGGCTTCGGCTATAAATGGAACGGCTGATGGACGATAAAAGCATACGCATCGGTCGCAGCTCGATAGCCGGGCGCTGGATGTTCAATACGCTGAGCGTCGTGGGCATTCTGCTGGTAATTGCAAACGTCTGCATATATTACTTCACTCGTCAGTATTATTACGGCTCGGCAGAGAACTATCTCGTGTCCGAGGCGAATGCGACGGTGACAGTCCTTTCAAGGCTGTACGAGGACATGGCGGTGAACTACTCCACAGAGGTGCGCGAGCTTATCGAGGGCTTCGACAAGAAGTCGCAGATGGAGATGATGTCCATCAACAAGAGCGGCAAAGTCACCCTCAGCAGCAGCGGCTTTTCGCCTGACGAAAGCTATAATATGCCCGATTACGAAACCGCACTGAAATCCGAGGACGGCGTGGGTATCTATCACGGCTACGAAAACGGCGAGAATATTATCGCCGTGACGGTCATCATAGCCCAGCCAAGTTCATCGTACAACGCACTGAGATATGTTTCCTCCATGAAGCAGATAGACAGCCAGCTGGGAACGATAATGCTGGCGGCGGTGATGATAAGCGTTGCGGTGATACTTCTCGTGATATGCAGCGGCATATATTTCGTAAAATCCATCTGCGTGCCGCTCATGCAGATAAGCGTGACCGCCAAAAAGCTTGCCAAGGGGGATTTCTCCGAGCGCATAGCTATCCGCAACAACGACGAGATAGGGGAGCTGTCGCGGGTGTTCAACAACATGGCGGACGAACTGGAAAATTCCGAAACGATAAAAAACGACTTTATTTCGTCGGTATCCCACGAGCTGAGAACTCCGCTGACCGCCATCAAGGGCTGGAGCGAAACGCTTCAGGCGGGATATGACGAGGATACCTACCGAAAAGGAATGACGGTCATCACTCACGAAACCGGCAGACTTGAGAGCATGGTAGAGGAGCTGCTGGATTTCTCAAGGATACAGAACGGCAGATTTTCTCTGCAAATGGCGAATATCGACATCATAGCGGAGCTTGACGACGCACTGCTTATTTACACCGATAAGGCACGCAAGGAGAACAAGACGATACACTACACCGAGCCGGAGTTTCTGTGCGTTGTTTACGGCGACAAGAACCGTCTGCGTCAGGTGTTCATCAACGTTATAGACAATGCCATAAAGTATTCCGACCCCGGAGGAAACGTGGATATCAGCGTTGAAAAGGGCGCCGACAAGCTGACGATAACCGTTGCGGACACAGGCATAGGAATTGCCGCCGCCGACCTGCCTAAGGTCAAGGCGAAGTTCTACAAGGCGGACAACACTCGCAGAGGCAGCGGCATAGGGCTTGCGGTGGCGGACGAGATAATTTCCATGCACGGCGGTACGCTTGATATCGACAGTGTGCTTGGAAAGGGTACGACGGTGACGATAACCCTGCCGCTCAAGCAGATGAATGAAAGGAGCGACCCTGATGGGGAGTAAGGATACGGGAAAAAAGACCACGGTGGGCGGACAGGCGCTTATCGAGGGCGTAATGATGAAAGGCGTGTCCGTCGGGGCTATGGCGGTACGCACGAGGGACGGCTCCGTCGATGTTGAACAATGGGAGATAAAGCCAAAGAAATGGTACAACAAGTGTCCCGTGCTGAGAGGCGGCATAAATTTCGTCCAGCAGCTTGGCGAGGGTTACAAGTGCCTTATGAAATCCGCAGAGAAAAGCGGAATGATGGACGATGAGGAAGAAGAGCCGACAGGCTTTGAGAAATGGCTGGACGACAAGCTCGGCGACAAGCTCACCGGGGCTGTTATGGCGATAGCCATGGTGATAGGCGTTGCGCTGGCGGTTTTCCTGTTTTTGCTGCTGCCGAGTTATATTTTCACATGGATAGAGAACCTGCTGCCGACAGAGCCGCTGGGCGGTCTGGAGGGAATGCTTCCGGGGCTTCCGGCGGGCAGTACGGTTATGGTGAAGTCTGTGGATATCTCCATGTGGCGCACCACCTTTGAGGGTGTGCTGAAGATAATTATTTTCGTTGCATACATGTGGGTTACGTCGCTGACGAAGGATATGCACAGAATGTACCGCTATCACGGTGCGGAGCACAAGACCATCGCCTGCTATGAGGCGGGAAAGCCGCTGACGGTGGAAAATGTCCGCCCGATGACCCGTTTTCACCCGAGATGCGGCACAAGCTTCATCATAATCACGCTGCTGGTGAGCATACTGGTGTACAGTATCGTGCCGATAACCCCTGAGCTTTTCAAGGAGTGGCTGCATATCAGCAGCGACAGCGCTGCGATACTGCTGAGAACAGTGTGCAAGCTTATCCTGCTGCCGTTTGTGGTGGGATTTGCATATGAACTGATACGTCTTGCGGGCCGCCATGACAATATCGTTACAAAAATAATCTCCGCACCCGGTCTTTGGATGCAGAGAATTACCACCAAAGAGCCGGACGACAGCATGATAGAGGTGGCTATCGCAGCCATCACCCCATGTCTGCCGAAAGAAGGCGAGGACGATAACTGGTGACAACTCTGAGAGAACTGCTCGGATCCGTTTCAAAACGGCTTGCGGATAACGGCGGCGACAATGTGCGTTTCGAGGCGGAGCAGCTTGTCATGAAGCTGTGCGGCGTTTCACGCAGCGAGCTTGTGATATTCCCCGAACGGGAGGCAACGGAGGAGCAGCTGGCAGCTGTGGAGAGCTGCGTTTTGCGGAGAATATCGGGAGAGCCGCTTCAGTATATTCTGGGCGAGTGGGAGTTTTACGGGCTGCCCTTTTATGTGGGCAGCGGAGTTCTCATACCCCGTCAGGATACCGAAACGCTGGCGGAGCTTGCGGTGGAATTTTCACGGGAGCATATGCGCAGCGGTTTTGCGGCGGCGGATTTGTGCGCAGGCAGCGGCTGCATAGGCATAACGCTGGCGAAGCTTGCGGGCGTTCCGGTGAAGCTGGTGGAATTATCGGAGCAGGCGCTGTCCTATCTGCGCAGGAATATTGTGCTGAACGGCGCAGAAAATCTGTGCGAGGCGATACACGGCGACGTGCTTTCGGAGGAAACGGCGGAAACGCTCCCGATGTTTGATGTTATCGCTGCGAACCCGCCCTACCTGACGGCGCAGGATATGCGGCATTTGCAGACCGAGGTCGCGTTCGAGCCGCAGCAGGCGCTTGACGGCGGCGAGGACGGGCTGGATTTCTACCGCGGGATAATACCGCTGTGGAGCGCAAGGCTGAAGCCCGGAGGAATGCTGGCGGCGGAAATAGGCATAGGACAGGAAAGCGACGTCATGCGTATTTTTGAAGAATGCGGAATTTCCGCACGGTACAAAAAGGATATGTGCGGCGTAATACGAGTAATATACGGATACAATAACGGAGGTAAATACAATGGCTGACAAGAAAAAAGCGGCTCCCCCCAAGCCGGTGGTGAGGATAGTTGACCCGGCAGAACGCGAAAAGGTGCTGAAAAGCGCAATCTCCCAGCTTGAAAAGAAGTTCGGCGAGGGTGCGGTAATGTTCATGGGCGAGAACCGTCATATGGATATCGAATGCATTTCAACAGGCTCTCTTATGCTGGATTTGGCGCTGGGCATAGGCGGACTTCCCAGAGGACGTATTATCGAGATATACGGCACAGAGTCTTCGGGTAAGACCACCATTTCGCTTCAGGCGGTGGCAGAGGCGCAGAAAGCGGGAGGAATGGCGGCGTTCATCGACGTTGAGCACGCTCTCGACCCGGTATATGCGAGAAAGCTGGGAGTAGACGTTGACAATCTTCTGGTATCGCAGCCGGACACAGGCGAGCAGGCTCTGGAGATAATCGAAACGCTGGTGCGCTCGGGCGCAATCGATATCATAGTCCTTGACTCCGTTGCGGCAATGACCACAAAAGCGGAGATAGACGGAGATATGGGCGACGCTCATGTGGGCGTTCAGGCAAGACTTATGTCGCAGGCGATGAGAAAGCTCACCGCAGTTATCAGCAACACCAATACCGTTGCAATATTCATCAACCAGATCCGTGAAAAGATCGGCGTTATGTACGGCAACCCCGAAACCACCCCCGGCGGACGCGCACTGAAATTCTACTCCTCCGTGAGAATAGAGGTATTCTTGATTTAGAGCCTGTAAGTTTGATTATCTTCTCAGCCAGCTCCAGGATTG
>CAYRLM010000123.1:3196-7533 GCA_964425035.1 uncultured Ruminococcus sp. | reverse complement strand
AAATGCGAGCGTTGGCGGCGGCAGCGGCGAAGCCGCGGATTCAAGCCGCCAATGCGCAATCACAAATAAGTTTTCCGTATCACAGCAGCGCATTTTCCCGTTTTCACGAAGTGAAATCGCCGCCCCATATGGCGGCGAAGGGAAAATGCGAGCGTTGGCGGCGGCAGCGGCGAAGCCGCGGATTCAAGCCGCCAATGCGCTCATGACTTGTGTTTTGCCGCCGCTTCGAGGGCGTTGGGTATTGCGGCGGTAAGCGTATCGGAAATGTGCATTGAAAGACTGCGGCGGTCGTCAAGGGCGTCACGCTCAACGCAGTCAATCAGTATCCCGGCGATGGCTTCCGTCAGGAATTTGCTCAGGAACGCCTTGTAGCCCTCGTCTACCTGTAAGCCGTGCAGCTTCTCCACGTCGCACACAAGCTGATACACGGGCTGATATATGTCGTTGAAGAAGAACCTGCCAAGCTCCGACCGCCCGATAGAGCGCACTATATTTTTCAGCATTGCCATGTTCTGCCCGATATAATCCATCACAAAGGATATAGCCTCGGAATTGTCATGCACAAGGTCATACTGCTCGAAAAGCGACAGCGCCTCCTGCTCCAGCGTCCATTTCAGCAGAGCGTAGATATCCTCGAAATGGTAGTAGAACGTCTTGCGGTTCACGCCGCATTCCTCCACCAGCTCCCGTATCGTTATGCGGTTGAGCGGCTTGACCTCCATCAGCTTTTTCAGCGCAGAGGACAGCTCTCGCTTTGTCTGCTGCGACTGTTCGTTATGCTTCATATATATTCTCCGTAGGATTGTTGTTTGCTTTGCGGACAATAGTCCTATAATTTATTATAACCGATTGCCCCCTTTTTGTCAAGCGGCGGTCTGTCCGAGGGTATCATATACCGAAAGGCGCTGCCGTCAATCCCCTTGACTAACCGCCCCGAATTCTGTATAATTAAAGAAAGGCAATTGCAACAAGGAGGCAGGTATGAAAAACGAAAGGTCAGAAAAGAAACTCACTCCCCTGCGGCTGCTGAAGCTGCTGTGGATTTTTATTCCGCTGGCGCTCGGCTGTGCTATGTATTTCCTGCTTCCGCTTTTCCCGGAATTTACCGAGTACGTCGTGTCGCAGGGTATTTTCAAGGCGTTCACCGTACCTGTGGGATTTATCACCTCGCTCGTTCCGATTTCTCTGACGGAGCTGTGCGCCGTTCTTGCAGCCCCGGCGGTAATTGCGCTTATAATCGTTTTCGCAGTCCGCATGAAGAAAAGCGGCTGCCGCCGCCGCACCGCAATAAAGGCAGGGCGCTTTCTTGCGGGATTTTTGTCATTTGCGGCATTTATCTACATGACGGCGCACGGTGCGAACTACTACCGTCTGCCGCTGGAGCGGCTGATGGATCTGGACACCTCGCAGAAATCCGATGAATTTCTGCTGGCGGTGTGCAAGGATCTCGCCGCCCATGCCGTCGAGGAGCGAGAGCTTCTCACCGAGGACGAAAACGGCTGCGTGAAATTCACCGAGGATATATGGACGGAGCTTTCCCGCACCGACAGCGGCTACGAGCCGCTTGTCGAGGAATACCCGTTCCTGTGGACAAGCGTAAGCCGCCAGAAGCCCGTGCAGCTTTCCTATCTGTGGAGCTATACCGGGATAGTGGGAATGTATTTTCCTTTCTTTGCGGAGTGTAACGTGAACATCGAGCAGCCGGATTTCTGCCAGCCGTTCACGGCGAGCCACGAAAGCGCTCATTCGAGGGGAATAGCCTTCGAGAACGAGTGCAACTTTCTTGCCTACCTTTCCTGCATAAACAGCGAATACCCCGAATTTCGCTATTCCGGCTATATGCAAGCGTACAAATACTGCGCAAACTCGCTGTACTCGAGCGATTATCTGCTCTGGACGGAAGCGTGGCAATGCACCTCTGAGGGCATGAGAAGAGACTTCACCGCGGAGAATAAATATATCGACGATTTCAAGGGCAGCGTACAAACGGCTTCCTCGGCGATAAACGACGGGTTCATAAAATCTCAGGGCGTGGAGGACGGACAGCTCAGCTACGGCAGGGTAACAGAGCTTATTCTGGCGCAGTATTTCAAGGAGTGGTCGGCGTCATGAGAGAAATAAGCTGTACCGTTCCGCAGTCCTTTGACGGAGTGCAGGCGCAGACGCTGTTAAGGTCGCTGGGAGTTTCAAGGCGTGCTTTGATACGGCTGAAGCAATCCTCGGGACTTATGCGCAGCGGAGAACCGCTGCGAACTGTCGATATTGTCCGTGCGGGCGATGTGATAACCATGAGAATTACCGACGGGGACGGCATATGCGAAGCCGCCGCAAAGCCGAACCCTGCGCTGAAGGCTGCGGTGATGTACGAGGACGAGGACACGGTGGTGTTCAACAAGCCGCCGTTCATGCCGGTTCACCCCTCGCAGCGGCATCATGACGACACGCTGGCGAACCTTTTTGCGGCGGAATATCCCGGTCTGCCGTTCCGCCCAATAAACCGCCTTGACCGCAACACCAGCGGACTTTGCGTCGTCGCCAAGAACAAGCTTGCGGCGGCTGCGCTTGCCGGGTCGATAACCAAGGTGTATTTTGCGGTAACCGACGGCACGCCGCCCGGAGATACCGTCAGCGCACCGATAGGCAGGGTAGGGGACAGCGTGATAAAGCGCTGCGTTATTTCGGACGGGAGCGGCGGAAAGCCTGCGGTAACGCACTTCGCAAAAATCTACGGAGATAAGCGTGCGCTGCTGCGGATAACCCTCGAAACTGGGCGCACCCACCAGATACGGGTGCATATGGCGTATATCGGATATCCGCTGTGCGGCGACGATATGTACGGCGGCAGCTGCGCAGACATACGGCGGCAGGCGCTGCATTGCGGCGAGGTCAGCTTTATTCGGCCGTTCACCGGGGAGCGTATTGCGATAACCGCACCGCTGCCCGAGGACATGGCGGCGCTGCTGAACGAACGCCGTATTCCGCAAACGAAAGGACAGGAGCTATGATAAAAGCAGTAATATTTGACATGGACGGGCTGATACTGGACACGGAGAAGCTGTTGGTGAAATACTGGTGTCAGGCGGCGAACGAGGCGGGCTTCCCCATGAAGAGGGAACATGCGCTGAACATACGCAGCCTTGCGAGGAAATTTGCGATACCCTATTTGCAGGGCTTGTTCGGCGAGGATTTCGATTATGTGAGCATACGTTCCAGACGCATGGAGCTTATGAGCGAGCATTTGGCGGTTCACGGCCTTGAAACCAAGCCGGGCATAGTCACGCTGCTGGACTATCTCGACAGCAGGGGAATACCTGCCGCAATAGCCACCGCCACGGATATTTTCCGCACGGAGGAATATCTGGGCAAGGTGGGACTTCTGGGACGCTTTGACCGAATAGTGTGCGCTTCCATGGTGGAAAGCGGCAAGCCCATGCCCGACATATACCTTTATGCGGCGCAGCAGCTGGGACTTCCGGCAGGCGAATGCATGGCGCTCGAGGACTCCCCGAACGGCGTGCGCAGCGCTTCCTCCGCCGGGTGCGTTACGGTAATGATACCCGACCTCACTCAGCCGGACGAGGAGCTTTCGGGGCTGATTTTCGCAAAGGCGGACACATTGGCGGACGTGCCGGAAATTATCGAACGTACATAGGTAAGCCGCTTATCCGCAGGAATTTTCAGCTGTTTTTTTGTTTGATTTCCCGTCAAGTTCATTTTTTGTATTTATTTATTTCACGCACATTTCACACCGCAAGCCTATAATATGAATGTAAGCGTAAGTCCGCCGAGGTCGTAAATATGAGGAAAACGGCGGCGTATCGGAAATTAAATAACATAAGAAAGGCAAGCTTGATATGAAAATCCAAAAATATTTTGCACTTATATGCGCCGCCGCAGTCGCAGCGTCCGTCACGGGCTGTTCGGGAAGCTCCGACACGGCTTCGGAAAGCGGTGCGTCCGCAGTTTCCGCAGAAGAAACCGCTTCACCGTCAACCTCCGAAGCAGGGACAAGCGAGGTGAAGCAGTCCGAAAATTACAAAACCGTGCAGGTCACCGCAATTGACGGAAACACCGTTACCGCCGATGAGGGCGAAATAGTTTCGGGCGGCGATGTTCCCGAAATGCCCGACGGTGAAGCGGGCGGCATGTCCGACGGAGAAGCTCCCGAAAAGCCCGACGGTGAAGAGGGCGGTATGTCCGACGGAGAAGCTCCCGAAAAGCCCGACGGCGAAGAGGGCGGCATGTCCGACGGTGAAGCCCCCGAAAAGCCCGACGGTGAAGCGGGCGGTATGTCCGACGGAGAAGTACCCGACAAACCCGGCGACGCTCCCGGCGGC
>CAYRLM010000123.1:0-3096 GCA_964425035.1 uncultured Ruminococcus sp. | reverse complement strand
GGGCGGTATGTCCGACGGAGAAGTACCCGACAAACCCGGCGACGCTCCCGGCGGCATGGGAGGATCGGGCGGCAGCACCTTCAAGTCCTCCGGCAGCAGCGTTACTTTCAACGTCACCGACGACACTAAGATATCCGTGGAGTTCCTGCAAGGCAGCAGCGACGGAACTATCGACGACATTGCGGTAGGCAGCGTGCTTGCGGTCACGCTTGACGATGACGGGAACGCTCTTTCGATAGTAATAAAGAACATGAATGCCGGAAACGGCTTCGGCGGCAGCGGCGAGGTGACAAACGGCACGGCTGCCAACACTATCGATGAAAACACCTCCGAAAGCGATACCGAATACAGCTCCACGGGCGACGACGAAAACGCCCTGCGTGTTGACAGCGCCGATGTAACTCTCACCGGCATCACGGTGAACAAGAATGCCGGAAGCTCCTCCAACACCGAGGACGGTGACTTCTACGGACAGAATGCGGGCTTCCTTGCCCTGAACGGCGCAAAGGTGACGATAAGCGGCTCTACATTCAACACCGGAGCGGTCAACGGAAATGCGGTGTTCAGCTACGGCGAGGGCACAACCGTTAATATCTCCGACAGCAAAATCCGCACCACAGAGCGCAATTCGGGCGGTATCCAGACCACGGGCGGCGGCACGATGAACGCAAGCAACCTCGACATACAGACCGAGGGCAATTCCTCGGCGGCAATACGCACCGACCGCGGCGGCGGAACGGTTACCGTTGACGGCGGAACATATGTCACCAACGGCACGGGCAGCCCCGCAATCTACTGCACGGCGGATATCACCGCAAGCAATGCGGAGCTCACCGCAAACGCCAGCGAGGGCGTTGTGGTAGAGGGAAAGAACAGCGTATCCCTGAATAACTGCACCCTCACCGCAAGCATGTCCAACACCTACGGCGGCGACTCCGACGAGAATATCCACGCCATTATGATATATCAGAGCATGTCGGGCGACGCAGATATCGGCGAAGCGTATTTCACGGCGAACGGCGGCAGCATAACAAGTCTTGCGGGGGATATGTTCTATATCACCAACACCGACTGTGTGATTTCCCTGAGCGGCGTTGACTTCACGCTTGCGAACGACGTATTCCTGCGTATCGAGGGCAACACAAGCTCCAGAGGCTGGGGAACTCAGGGCGCCAACGGCGGCGATGTGACACTCACCGCAGACGGTCAGACGATAGAGGGCAATATTCTGGTGGACAGCATTTCCGGTCTGGATATGACAATGACAGGCTCTGTTTTCAACGGCGCAGTCAATCCCGACGGAGAGGGCGGCACAGTCAAGGTTTCACTGGACAGCGGCTCTTCATGGACGCTCACGGGCGACAGCTACATCACCGAATTTGACGGCGATGTTTCACAGATAACCTCCAACGGTTATCATCTTTATGTCAACGGCGAACAGATACTGTAAGATCCTCCATATACGGCGAGTCGGGCAGCTTTTAACTGCCCGGCTTCGTTATTTGCGGAAAACCTACTGTATAAAATACGCCGTAAAATACAATTCGTATTTTACGGCCGGGGCTGTCGCTTTGTGCGGCAATTTCGGGAAAGCCGTCACAGCGCTTTGGCGGCAGGCTCGTTAATGCGGCATTTTTCTTTCCATTTGCCCTGTCGGTAGCGTATCAGGCTCATGAGTGCGGTTATCACCCATGTGAGGCAGGAGGTAGTCCAGACAGCCCACCAGCCCATTGACGGGATATGCACGAGAATTATCGCAAAGCCTATTCTGCCGATTACCTCCGCAAAGCCGTTTATCATGGCGTATACGACATCTCCCGCACCGTTGAGCAGTCCTCTTGTGGTGTGGATTGTTCCGAGAGCGGCATAGAACAGGCAGGACAGCCGCAGCGCCTTTCCGCCTATCTCGATAACCTCGGGATTGTCCACGAAAATTCCGACTATTTTGTCGCCCAGCAGCAGGAATATTCCCATGATAAACAGCGCAAAGCCCACGGTCACCAGCATACTTTGGCGATAGCCCCTGACCACGCGCTTTTGCAGCCCCGCTCCGATATTCTGCCCCGCAAAGGTGGATACCGCCGCATTCATTGAGGCAAAGGGCTGCTGCACAAGCTGCTCCACACGCATGGTGGCGGTGTAAGCCGCCATGACCGTTTCGCCGAAGCCGTTAGCGGTGCGCTGGAGAAAAATCATTGACACGGATATCATTGCATTCTGGAGCGCAATGGGGATACCCGTGGATATGCACCTGCGGCAGATTTCGCCCACAGGCTTTGCGTCCTCTCGGGTGAACCTGAAATACGGGTTTTTGCGGAAGCCTACGATAATGCTGCCTGCGGCGCTGACCCCCTGCGATATAACCGTCGCATACGCAGCGCCCACAACTCCCCAGCCGAAGCCTACCACGAACAGCAGGTCAAGCCCCACGTTCAGCAGACTTGCCACCACCAGAAAGATGAGCGGCGTTCTGGAGTCGCCCAGAGAGCGCATAACGGCGTTTATCCAGTTATAGGCGGCAACGCACAGCGTTCCGGAGCATGCCGCGCGCATGTAGCTCACGGCGTCCCCGAAAAGCGAGTCGGGGGTGTTCATCATCTTCATCAGCAGCCCGGCAAAAGCCACGGATATCACCGTTATCACTGCGCCGAAAGCAAGAATAACATACGCCGAATTGGTGATCAGCTTCTTCACTTCCTTGTGAAGCCCTGCGCCGAAGCGCTGCGAGATAAGTATTCCCGCACCCACCGAAAGCCCTATGCACAGCGTGCTGAAAAGATATGTCAGCGACCCGGTAGTCCCCACCGCCGCCAGCTTGTCAGAGCCGAGAAACTTCCCCACGATAACGGAGTCCACGATGTTATAAAGCTGCTGAAACAGGTTTCCCGCAAAAAGCGGCAGCGTGAACAGTATTATGTGTTTAAGCTCGCTGCCCTCGGTCATTTTCTTTGTGTAAGCCATACGATTGTTCCTCTGTTTCTCCGCACACAAAACAGCCCCACTAAACTAAGTGGGGTTCAGACCGTCGAAAAAGCCCCATCGGGGCTTTTCCGCCGAAACATCCCAGCTGCGCGCGTAAGGCATAAGGCGTTAGCC